>CALMBN010000289.1 GCA_937860195.1 uncultured Novosphingobium sp. | reverse complement strand
TTCGGACACGATGTCCGACCTGGGTCGCAATCCGCGGTCGGTGCCATCGCTGCAGAATGTCGCTCGTCCCTCAAGAACGGACCTGTCGGCTGAGTGCGAGAGCGGTTGGCTTCGTGCCATGAAGCTGGCAATTGGCATTCGAGTTGGCGTGCCCCTATTGTCTTGCGCTACGTTCAGAGAAGCGAGGATGATGGCGCATGCTGATCACTAATGTTCGGGCACACCACATCCGAATTCCCTACGACGCAGGGGTTGCGAGCTTCAAGCAGGGCGCCTCGGCGATTGCGGCACTCGACATCGTTCTCGTCGAGGTCTCAACCGACACGGGGCTCACCGGCTGGGGCGATGCTTGGGGTTACGTTTGTCCGCGGTCGACTGCGACCGCTATTGAAGAGATGATCGCGCCGCAAGCCCAAGGCCTCGAAGCTCCAGATGCCGCCGGTATTCCTGCCTTCATGGAGCGCATCCAGCGCGACCTGCGCTACTGGGCCGAGCGGCAGCGCAGCGCGGAGCTCGTGCTGCGCGCGCTGCGGAGCGCTCCCCGGATGAGGGTGCAGTCCGCCGAGCCAAGCATGACGCGCGGATGGAGGCAATTGGCGCGGTTGACGAGGCCAACTCGGCGCTCGGCCTTGCTTCGGTCACCCTGGCGGGCTTGCAGGTGCATCTTGCCTCCGTGGTCCGGATGATGAACGACCTGTTCGATCTTGGAGCCGATCTGGCCACGCCGGGATCGGATTTCAGCCCTTCGGAGATGGTCCTGCGGATTATTCCTGCGCAGGCCACGTGGATCGAAACGCAGATCGATGCCCTCAATGAATCCCTGCCTCCGCTGACCAGCTTCATTCTGCCCGGTGGGAGCGAAGCAGCGGCCCGGGTTCATGTAGCGCGGGCCGCCGTCCGCCGGGCTGAACGGGCGATGACCACGCTGGATGAAGGTGAGCCGATCAACCCTGCAGCACTCGCCTATATCAATCGGCTGTCGGATTACTTGTTCGTTCTGGCCCGCGCCATCAACGCTGCTGGGAGCGGCGACGTGTTGTGGGTGCCGGGCCAGAACCGATAGCGCCAAAACCGCTAGTAATCAGGCAAATTCACGCGTAACCAGCCGCCTTTGCTGCACATGCGAAGGAAGCGGAAATCATGCGGACAGTCGGCGTTATCGGGGCAGGCCAGATGGGCTCGGGAATATCCCAGGCGATCGCCCAGAGCGGCATCAAGGTGTTGCTTTCCGATGTCGAGATTTCGCTGGCTGAAAAGGCCAGGATCGGGATTGAAAAAGCGCTTGTCCGGCTCGTTTCGCGCGACAAGATCACTCCCGCCGAGGCCGATGCTGCGCTCGGGAGGATCATCCCGGTGGCCGACTATGCGCCGATGGCAGAGGCCGACCTGATCATCGAAGCGGCGACCGAACGCGAAGAGATAAAGCGCAAGATCTTTGAAGCCGCGGGCAAAGTGCTGGCTGCGGATGCGATTCTGGCTTCCAACACCAGTTCGATCCCGATCACCCGGATGGCGACCAGCTCGCCCGATCCGGGGCGCTTCATCGGCCTGCATTTCTTCAATCCGGTCCCGGTAATGGGCTTGATCGAGGTAATTCCCGGCCTCGCCACCAGCCCCGCAACCGTCGCCCGGACCCGCGCTTTTGCCGAAAGTCTGGGCAAGCAGGTTGTATTGGCCGAGGACGAACCCGGATTCGTGGTCAACCGGATTTTGCTGCCGATGATCAACGAGGCGGTGTTTGTGCTGGGGCAGGGGACGGCCAATATCGCCGATATCGACAAGGGTTGCCGGCTTGGCCTCAACCACCCGATGGGGCCGCTCGAACTGGCCGATTTCGTCGGGCTTGATACCTGCCTTGATATTGTCCGGGTGCTTTACAACACCACCGGTGACAGCAAGTATCGCCCAGCCCCGCTGCTGATGAAATATGTCGAGGCCGGCTGGCTTGGCCGCAAGTCCGGGCGGGGGTTCTATGACTATTCGGGGGATGTCCCGGTTCCGACCCGTTAGCCCGCTTGATTTGGTGGGCCGCTTGGCTAGGCAGGCTGCAAACGGGCGGATGGGACGCGGAATGAACTTCCAGGGCTGGCAACGACGCTTTTGGCAGAACGCGATTGATTCGCAGCGGCCCATCGCGTCGCTGGCGCGCTGGCCTGCGTGGCTGCTGGCTTGCACAATTCAGCGGCCAACCGTGGCCAGGTTTGCCACTGGCGGGCTCAAGATGCGGCTGGTGCCGAAGCTCCACAGTTTTGGCTCAACCTCGATCTACATCAAGCGCGATCACTATGAGCCGGAACTGCTGGCGGTTGGGCGCCTGATCGCACCGGGCAGCGTGGTGCTCGATATTGGAGGCAGTTTCGGGATATTCGCGCTGTTCATGGCGCACTTCGCCGGCCCCAAAGGCAAGGTTCACAGCTTTGAGCCGGGGCGGTTCTCGTTTGCGCAAATCACCGCCAATGTCGCGCTCAATGGGTTGGAGGATCGGATCACGGTCCACCGCGCTGCGGCCAGCGATCAGACTGCGACGCTGCAACTGTCCCACATCGGCGATGCTCCGGTCACTTTTTCTGTCGGCATGGTGCAGGGTGCCACTGTAGAAGAGGTTCCCGCAGCTCGGGTGGCCGAAGCGATCCCGGCCGAGGATGCCAGCCGAGTCAGTTTCATCAAGATCGATGTCGAAGGCTACGAAATCGCCGCACTCGAAGGGGCTCGTCCAATTCTTGAGGCGCGCCATCCGGCAATCATGTTCGAAGTTTCGGCCGATGCCCTCGCCCGCCAGGGTCAAGCACCGGCAGATGTCTTCGCCTACCTTGGCAGCTACGGCTATCGCTTCTGGTTGCTGAAGGACGGGAATTTCGTGCCGCAATCCAGTCCCTGCGAAGGCAATGTGTTTGCCGCAACTGAAGACCTGTCGGCAAGATGAGTGGTTCCACCCTGCTTGCTACTGGTTTTGTGGTTGATGCGCCCGATCAGGGGACGATCTTTCCTTCGGCGGGCGGGAATTCGGCCAATCCCAAGGTGCAGGCGATCTACTGGCGCTGCATCGTCGCGCTGTTCGCCAGCGCGCGGATCACCAATCCGGTGCAGCGACTGGCGCTGTTCTGCAATGTTCGGCCGCCGGTTGTGGATGGGGTCGATATCAATAGCGTGCTTGAAGGCTATGGCGTTGAGTTGCGATTGACCCCGCTTACCGCCCGGTTACCCCAAGGTCGCACGGCGGCCTGGGGTAATGTGCTCTACTTCTTCGACATTCTGACCGCATTGGAAAGCGAGCCGGATGATCTGCGGTTCGCTCTGGTCGATAGCGATGTGCTGGTCACTGCCCCACTGGATCCGTTGTGGGCCTTGCTCGATGCGGAGGAGTTTGCGGGTTACATCGTTGCGACCGAGGTGGATGAGCCTGTCAATGGCCTGACCCGGCGCGAAATGGCGGATGTGGCAAGCGGTTTGACGGGGCGCAACTTTGTACCGCTTCCCCATTTCGGTGGCGAGATATTCGCAACCACTCTTGGCGCGTGGCACAGCAACCGGGCGGTGTTTGATACGATGCTGGATCAAGCCACCAGCGGAACCGGTCCAGCCGCCGGGGTGCTGACCGAGGAGCACATCTTTTCGATCGCTTTCGCGGTGCTGGATCAACCCGCCGCCGATGCGCAAGGAATCATCAAACGGATCTGGACCAGCCCGCGCCACAACACGGCGCGGCTCGGGGATCAGCACCTGCCGATCTGGCACTTGCCCGCTGAAAAGCGCTATGGTCTCGCCGATCTTTACCACTGGCTGGCGCGGCGCGGTTTTCCAGTTGACGTGCCGTCAGACGAATTCCGCCAGACCGCAATGCGGCTCTGCGCCGTGCCGCGCAAGTCGGCGGACAAATGGCTGCGCGACGGACTGCGGCAGGTCGCTGCCAAGCTGGGATTGCGGCAATGACCAGGCCTGTTCGATGCTGACCCGCACCCCTGACAGCCTCCCCAATCCGGCTGATGTCGTGATCGTTGGTTCGGGCGCCGTCGGTTTGCCGATGGCGCTCCGGCTGGCGGCGATGGGCCGAACGGTGACAGTGATTGAAACCGGCCGCGCGGCGCTTGATCCTGGTTATCGCCAAGGCAATCGCGGCCAGATCAGCGGGCGACCCTACAAGGGGCTGGAAGAGGGCCGTTATCGCGGGCTGGGCGGGACAACCCGGCTGTGGGGCGGCCAGTTGATGCGGCAATCCGATGCCCTGCTGGACCCGGTTCCGGAACTGGGCAAACCGGGTTGGCCGATCGAACCAAAGGAATTGGCCCGCTGGGAAGATGAGGCGCTCCGCCTGCTGGGGGTCGATGCCGCAATCGCGCAGACCGCCGAAGCCTGGGCCGACAAGGTGGTGGTTTCGCCGCGGCTGGGCCTCGATCTCGAAATGGCACTCAGCACCTGGCTGCCGCGTCCCGATTTTGCGCAACTGTTCGGTGCCCGGATCGCTGCCCCAGCGGGACCGGCCATATTGCTGGAACACGAAGCTGTTGGTCTTGCTTGCGACACGGTGAGCGGGCGGATCACCGGGGTGATTGTTGATGGACCGGGCGGACGAGCCACGGTGCACGGGCGCGAGGTGGTGCTGGCCTGCGGCACGCTGGAAAATATCCGGCTGTTGCTGCGAGCCCAGGCGGCCCTGCCGCAGTCACCGCTCGCTTCCAATCGCCATGTCGGGCGCTGGTTCTTCGACCACCTCCACGGCAATGTCGGGACTGTCCGCACCCGCGATGCCAAGATGATGGGGCGGTTTTTTGACACCCATTATGGGCTCGCCGGCCTGAAAGTCTCAACCAAACTGAAACTTTCCAACGATGCCTTGCGGAAGGACCCCAGGGCCGCTTGTGCCGTAACAGTGACTGGCGCGGTCAGCTCTGGCGAGGCTTTGCGTGAAATCGGCGGGCTGCTCCGGCGGTTGGCATCGCCCCGGTCGATGGGCGGCGGAAACCCGCTTAGTGGTTTCAGCAACCGGCTACGGCTGTTTGTGCCGCTGGTCTGGAGTTTCCTGCGCCATCAACGCTCTGGCACATTCATGACAGGCCAGGCCAATTTCGGGACGGAGGTGGAGCAGTTACCCTGCGCCGACAGCTTCGTTGCGCTCGAAGCTGGCGTTCCGCCAGAGCAGGCCCGGCTTGACATCCATTGGCAACTTGACGGGCGTGAGATCGAGGCGATTGCCGCCTTGTGCCAGCGCTTCGATCGCTGGTGCCGGGCAACCGGCTATGCCGAACTGAGCTATGATCCCAGGATCGATCGGCTTGACCCGGCGGTGTTCGATCTGTTTCACGATTCGAGCCATCAGATGGGCGGCGCGCGGATGGCGCGGGTCGCAGACGCTGGCGTGGTCGATCCCGAGCTGGGTGTATTCGGGATGCCGGGGCTGTCGGTTGCCGGAGCAGCAGTGTTCCCGAGCGGCGGCTTTGCCAACCCGACACTTGGTGCAATCGCGCTTGGGCTGCGGCTGGCTGACCGGCTGGAAAGGCAAACAGCATGACAGGCGGACCGCTCGACCGGATCGTATTTGGCACCGCGCGGCTGGCAGGCGGAGCCTATGCCCGTCCCTCTCGGCGGTTGATCGAAACCTGCCTGAAAGCAGGCATCACCCGGTTCGATACCGCTCCCAGCTATGGCATGGGCGCTGCTGAGGGCTTGTTGGGAGACGTGACCGCGGGCGTTTCCGGCATCGAAATCGCGACCAAGCTCGGCTCGCTGCGCCCGTCCCATCCGGGGCTGCGGGGCTGGGCCAAGCTGGGCTTTCGGCTGTCCGGTCTGCGCCAGGAAACTGCGGGCGGCGGCGGTCCGATCCGCCGCTACGACGGTCCGTTGCCAGGCATGGACCACAGCGCCGATGCCTGTCGCCGCTCGTTCGAGCGCAGTCTCGAACTGCTGCGACGTGATCGGATCGAGCTCCTCTTCCTCCACGAAGCCGAACCGGACGCGGTTCCGTCAGAAACTGTGGCGCTGATCGATCAATTGCGAGCCGATGGCCGGATCGGGTGTCCCGGGGCTGCACACCCAGGCCCCGTCAATTCGCTTCCGGCGGGCTGGGCAGCCCAGATCGCTCCTGACGTGGCGGACTTCAGCCGGACCAGCCCAGGCCAGGCGCCGCTACGCTTTCACTCTATCCGGAATGTTGCGAAAGCTGCTGCACAGGCCGTTCCCGGATTGGTGCAAAGGCTGACCAGGGTTGCTGACCAGATCGGCGATGGTGATCCCCAGGGCCTTGCCCCGCTGGCGCTCCTCGCTTCGCTCAATCCGCAAGCAAAACTGATCTACGCGACCACCGCGCAGGACCGGCTGGAGGCGTTTATCCAGGCCTGGCGCTCACTCGATCTGGGCGCGATTGCAAAGGCCGGAGAATGAGGCGGCGCTTGGCCTGGGGCATCGCTTCGATGGCCTATGGCAAATCCGTTACGGCGCTGACCCAGCTTGCCATGGTCCCGGTGCTTGCCACGGCCTGGGGGGTTGAACTGTTCGGACACTGGTTGCTGCTTTCAACGATTCCAGCCTTTTTGGTCGCCAGCGATTTCGGGTTCGGCACGGCAGCGGGAAACCGGCTGATCGGAGAAGTGGCAAACGGCGGGACGGAAGAGGTGCTAACAACCTTTCAAAGCGCTCTGCTGACAATCCTTGGCTGCTCGATGCTGGTCGGGCTAATCGCATTCGGTCTTGCGGCGATGCTGCCCGGATCGGTTTTTGGCTCAACGGCGGCAATCGACGGGGAGGATTCGCGGCGGATCGTGCTGGTTCTGATCGCTTATGGATTGGTCGGGCTGCAAGGCAGTCTGTTCGCATCGGTTCTGCGTGCCCACAGCGCTTTCGCGCGATCGACCAGTTTTGAAGCGACGGTCCAATTGGGCGAAGGGTTGGCCGTTATTCTGGTGGCCGTGGCGGGAAAGTCGCCGCTGACCGCCGCCTTGGCGCTTTTGGCAGTCCGGACCATAGGGGTTTTGGGCCATATCCTGCTGGCGCTGTATCACGCGCCGTGGTTGCGGATCGGCTTCAAGGCCGCCAACCCAACGCGGGCCAGGGAAATGCTTTCTCCGGCAATTGCGGCGATGATGCTGCCCTTGTCAAACGCGGCCTATCTGCAAGGCACGGCCCTTGCAGTTGGCGCAGCCGCAGGCGCGGCGGCAGTGCCGATCTACACCACGCTCCGCACGCTTTCACGGGTTGTTCTGCAATTGCTGATGACCGTCAACCTCCCGATCCTGCCGGAATTCACCGCGCAGTTCGCCAAAGGGAATCGTGATTGGGTGAGGCGGGCAGCAGGCGGCATTGGCAGCCTCAACGCGCTTATCGGATTGATCGGAGCGTTGGGATTAGGCCTGTTCGGAGATTGGCTGCTGGAGCATTGGACGCGCGGCACGATCGCAGCGCCTCCGGCAATGATCTGGCTGACAGCAGCGGCGATTGCCGCCAGCACGACCTGGAACCCGCTCTCAAACCTGCTGCTCGCGGTGAACCGGCATCAACGATTCACCTACTGGTATATGGCGGCCTCGATTGTCGCTATTGGCTTGACATATTTGGCGGTTAGGCGGTTTGGCGTGACCGGCGCGGCACTGGTCAATCTGGGCCTGGACCTGTTGATGCTGGTTTGCGTGATTGGCATGGTCAGGCAGATCGTTGGGCAATTGCCGTTCGGGTGGAGGGCGATCACAACGCTGCTGCCGGCCCGGTGGCGAAATTAGAGAGCTGAAAAAGGGGCGCGTTCAAGCGATGCTAAAAGCAATCAAGACTATGGTCCAAACGGGACTCCGTGGTCGCGGGATCGATGTCCGAAAGGCCCCGGCCCGGCACGATCCGATCCCGGTATTTTCGCTGGCGGTTGAAGCACTGATGGCCCGGCGTGGTGACAGTCTGACATTTGTCCAGGTTGGCGCGAACGATGGTCTGTTCGGCGATCCGCTGCGCCCCTATGTGCTGGCGCGCGGTTGGACGGGTATACTGGTTGAGCCGCAAATAGAGGTGTTTGAGCGACTCAAGCAGAATTACTCCGAGTGTGGTGATCGTCTGGTGTTTGAGAATCTAGCAATTTCGGATGCGGACAGGCTGACGTTGTATCTTCCGCCGGAAGGCTGGGCCGGCCGCGACCAAGTCTACGCCGAATCGATTGTCTCAAACGATGCCGGAGTCATTGCCCGGCAAATTGGAACCGACCCCGCCAATCTGCGCCGGATTGACGTGCCGGCCATGACGCTGGACGCGCTGTTTGCTAAGCACGGGATCGCTGAGCTCGATCTTCTTCAGATCGATGCCGAGGGCTATGATTGGCAAGTGCTGCAAACACTCGACCTGGCACGGGTCAAGCCGCATCTGATCCAGCTGGAAAGTGGGCATCTGACCCGTGCTGCTCTGACGAGTGCGGCAGATCATCTCAACGCCTCGGGTTACCTGGTCTACTATGGCGGCTGGCAAGGCGACATGCTGGCCATGCGCCGGGAGTTTTTCGCCTAGCCCAGCACTTTGCGCGCATGGTCGGCGATGCCGCTGCGAAAATCCTGCCAGGTCCAGCGGGCCGCCTCGGCGGCAATCGCCAGCGGATCGAGCCCGCCTGCCGTGCGCTGTGCGATCAGGGCCTCGATCGCCTGGGCCAGCGCGGCCAGATCGCCGACTGGCACCAGCGTGCAGGCAGCACTGCTCAGATGCAGATCGGGCAGCCCGGTATTGGCGGTGCCGACCACGTGGCAACCGGCTGCCAGCGCTTCAAGATAGGTCAGCCCGAAGCCCTCGATCAATGACGGCATGATGAACACGTCGGCCGCCTGCATCAACGCGTCGAGCGCGCCGCGCTCTTGCCGTCCGAGCAGTTCGACTCCCGGCTGGGCGGCCAGTTCGGCGATGCCGGGATCGATTGAATAGCACACCACGGTCAGCCGGGCCCGGGCCGGATCGATCTGCCGCCAGGCCCGCAGCAAGTGGTGGAGCCCCTTGCGTTGCAGTCCCTGACCCACATAGAGAAACCGCGCCGGACCTTCTGGACTGCGGGGCTGGGCGACGCGATTTGACGCGAAGCCATAGGGCACCACGGTAATCCGTTCCGCCTCGCACCCGACATGTTCAAGCGAGCGTGCGGTCATCGCGCTGGCGCAGACCACCGCATCGGCCTGCTGCCAGGCCGTGCTGACCTGTTTGAGCGCGGCGTGGCGGCTTTCCTGTGCGAACGACCAGGCCACTTCGGGATATCGCGCTGCATCTTCGCGCAACAAGTCCATGGTCAGGCCGGGCAGGGGGTGAAATTCGAAATCGATCACTTTCATGCCCTTTGGCACCTGTCCGGCCCCTGGCATGTAGGACGCATAGCTATACAGGTGCGCGCCGAGCTTTTCCGCCAGCCGCAGCGCATGACGGCCGAGCATGGCATCGGTGTAGGGATAGACCCGGTTGGGCGGCAGGCCGAGCCGCCCGGCAGCATGCTGGATCGCGAAACAGGCCGTTGAATTGCTGGTCATCGCTTTGGGCAACAGCGGGCTGCGGCGTTGCGCCATGGCGCCCGGAAGCCACCGTGGGGGCTCTTCAGGTGCGTAGTAATCGGTCACAAAGCGCCGCAGCAGACCGGCTTCGTGGAGCGCAGCGGGGGCTTGATAACCATCGCGCCCGCCGTTGATCGCGCAGACAAACCCGGTGCGCTCCATCCTTGACCTTGCCCTGTTGTCTGAACCGAATGCCCGTGCGGTAGAGCGGCCGGGCTCTGCCGCCAAGCGCATTTTTGGATAATCCACTTTCCTACACAAACCAATATGGTTAGTTGATCGGTTTCCCTCATTCCGGAGATTCGCCCATGCCCCCTCCCGTTCCGGTCACCAATCCGGCGAGTTATGCGTTGATCAGTGCGGTCGGCTATGCCGAAGCCGATTCGACCCTTTCGCCGGTTTCCGCCGACAAGCCGTTGCCAGTCAGCACCGTCAGCGTTCCGGCTCCCGCAGCGCTGATTGGCACCACCGCAGCTTCTGGCGTGGTCGGCCCGTTCACTCCAAACTCCAACAAGCCGGTTGTCCTGGCTCTGTCGGGCAGCTGGAGCGGCACTGTGAAGGTTGTGCGATCAACCGATGGCGGTGCCACCAAGCTGCCGATCACCGCAGCCGGAATGGCCTGGGGTGTATTCAGCACCAATTGCTGCGAGCCGGTTTGGGAAGAGGCGGTCAGCGGGGCCGCGCTCTATCTCGACATCGTGCTCAGCTCCGGCGCGCTGACTTACGGCGTGGCGCAGTAAGATGGCGATCGACATCATCGCCCGCGGCCTTGCGACCGCCGAAGTCGCCCGGCAAAAACGTCTGCGGGTGCTCAACACCTTGCGCGCCTCGATCGCCAAGGCTGATTTCACGCTGCCGGTGCTGGCCAGCCCACTGCCGACCATTGGCGCGCCTTTGGCTGCCAGCGCGATTGCCACTGGCACCACCTGGCAAGTCGCAACGGGCGGCAATCCGCTCCATGCCGCCAAGTTCACCTTTGTGGGCGGGGCTTGGCAGTGCCCCGCAGGGACCTTTCCCAATACCGAATTTTACAAGGCGATCACCAGCCGAGTGGGCAATGGTACGAACCCTCTGCTCAACCCGCAACAAGGCCCCGGTTCGCGGGTTCGCTTCACCTGCGCTGCGCCAAGCTTCGAGCTTTACGTCCAGATGTCCGCAGCCGGGGTCGGCGGCGGCTTTCGGCTGAAAGTTGATGGCAAGCTCGCCTTTTCCGGAGTGCTCGGCAACGGCGGCAATGGTCTGATTCGCTATATCCCGGTGACCTGGGGCGGCGGAACAGCGGCTGATCGCAAGGACCGCAATTACGAACTTGAGTTCTCAGCGGTCGGCGGGTTCGTCGGTATCCGCACAACCAACCTCTACAAGCCTCAGCCATGGCCGCAAGCGGATGGACTTCGGGTCCTGCTCCACGGCGATTCGATGCTGGGCACGATCATCGATGCTGCCAACATCGACACCGCACTCTATGGCGCGCAAGGTGCGCAGCTTGGCGACCTGCTGGGCCAGGCCGATACCTGGTCTTCTGGTGTTGGCGGGTCAGGCTGGATGGCTCCGGCGGCACATACCACCAGCTGGTTCAATGACCGGGTGGATATCGATGTCATCGCCAATGCCCCTGATGTGATCATCGAAACAGGCGGCGGCAATGATGCCTCGGTCAGCCCCAGCCAAGCAACGATCCAGCCGCTGATCGAAACCTGGTTGAACACGGTGTTGGCGGCCAAGCCCGAAACAATCGTATTCATGACCGGCACTCTGATCGGCAGCGGGGCCGGGGCTTCGCATCTGGCGATCAGCGCAGCCAAGGCCGCCGCTGCGGCCAAGGTTCCCCGCAACGTCGCTTTCATCGATACCCTGTCTGACCCGTGGGTATCGGGCACCGGGCGCGATGGCGCGCCGATTGGCGATGGGAACCGCGACTGGGTCACCGGATCCGATGGGGCTCATCCAACCAACGAAGGCCACCGACACCTCGCCGGGCGGGTCGCCCGCAGCGTCGCCCGAGCAATCCCCGGTTTGATTGCCGCCCAGGCCTGACCCTTCTTCCAACTGGAGCACCCCATGCCCGACTTCCTGTTTACCCAGTTTTCGTCCCAGACCATCAATTCGAACACCGATCTGGTCACCACCAGCGGGCGCAGCACCAAAGGCATCGCTTCGGGCAGTTATGTTGCTGACAGCCTTTCCAACGCTGCGCTGCGCGCCGCCCATCCGCGGTTCGTTGGGCAAAGCGCGAATGGCCGCATTTTTCGGGCACTACCCAATGCCGGTCAGCTGACCGTAGAACTGGGCGGGGCGCTCGGCGATGGAACTGCCAACGACCAGCCTGCGATCCAGGCGACAATTGCCTATGCGGAGGCAGTCGGCGTCCGCCACATCGTTTTTTCTGCAAAAGCCTATCGCCTTCACTGCCCGGTCCGGACGAGCGATCCGGCGGGATTGGCCAGCCAGCATTTTTACGATGGCCGTCCGCTGATAATTTCCACGCCGATGGTCTTGCGGTCAACCCGCCACGGCGGCACCCGGCTGGTATTTCGCCATACCGACGGGTCCGATCGCCAAGCGAATTGGCAAGTGGTGACCTCGCCTGGTGCAGGCCAGCCGATGGTCTGGCGCGGCGGCGGCGTGTTCATCAAATGCCCGAGCGCAGAACCAGCTGACTATGCTGACCGCCCCGGAGTTACCTTGATCGACATGGCTCTTGATGGCGGCATTCCCCAAGGTTCGTACTTTGGCTATCCTGCCCGGCTTGGCGATGGCGACGGCTGGGATGTGACCGACAAGGGGATCGAAGTTGAATCTGATCGCTATTCGGGCGACATCCGCCTGATCCGTTCCAAGGTGACCGGTTTTCGCGGAGAGCTGATTTTTCAGGCCGGGCTGGGCAACGGAGAACTGCAGATCCGTTCAGGCGTGCTGGGGGACACCAACGGCGATCTGTTCCAGTCCTGCGGGACCAACCTCGATATCGATGGCCTCTATGGCTACAATGGCTTCTCCACTTTCGAAGGCTGGTCGGGTCGGCGCGGACGATTGGTCAATGCGGTGTTTGAGGATTGCCAGCGCACCGGGGGCCTCGCCGGCGGGATGCTTTCTTCCAGTGCCGACCGCAATGCGCCGCAACGATTGGCCGATGGGATGATTCCATGGATGTCGCTTGACGCAGAGTTCCGCAATTGCGGCTCGGTCTATTTCGGATCGTGGGTGCGCGGCCGGGTCAAGCTCACCGATTGCAGCCTTAGCCTGGCTGGCGAGGGCGTTTATGCCGAAGGTCTGCACGACCTGGATCTTGAAGTGATATCGCAGGCCGACAAGTTGAGCGCCTTTCCAGCTGTGGTGCTGATTGGGTCTACCACGCCGGGCAAACAAACCCTTTCGGACATTCGGATCCGCTTGCGCTGCTGCCGCAGTGAAGAGGCGCGCGGGGCCGGGCGGGTGCACTTGCAACCTGTCGACTATCGCGGTTCGATCGGACCCAACGTGGTCATCGAGCAATCGAGCGGGGAAGCCCTGCGGTCAAGCGGACCTTCGGGCAATGCTCTGACGGCGATTACCGACAATTACCCCTGCTTTCGCGCCAACGCGTGGCGGCGGACCACGACCGACTGGACCGGGATTGCCCAGGACATCGCCGCCACACCCCAGATTGTTCCGCGCGCCGATTTCATGGCGGTCTTCGCCAATGCTGCCGGAACCTGGCCGTTCACCCTGCCAGCCGCCGGGATTCAGCACGGCCATGAGTTGACACTGCGCAACACCGCGGGTGCCGGAGTTTCCGCTTCGCTCGCCGCAAGTGGTGCCGGGGCCAGCCTGCCTGCCAACCGGATTGTCGCGCCCGGCACCCAGATCGGATTGCGGTTCGATGCGGAGGTCGGTCTCTGGCGCGAGGTTCAGCCGCCCGCCTGACGGTTTACCGGGCGGGGGAAACGGGTTAGGCGATGGCCTTCATCCAGTTCACTTTCCCGGTAACCTTCTTTGATTGACCCCGCGCCAGCATCTACCGCCGATCCATTGCGGGTCACCTGGGTTTCGCCAAGCTATGGCTACGGCGGCGACATGCTCTATTTCAAGGGCCTGTTCGAGGCGGTTTGCGCCCGGTTTCCGGCAACGACAATTCTGATCGACCACCGGGTCGGCTACCGCGAGGCGGACAATCTGCCGCTGCGGTCCGGGCTCGAAGGCTGGGCAATCGGAGCCGAGCGCGTGATCGGGTCGGCCAGCTATGACGCGGGCGTGCATGTGCCTTACCCGTCATTCCTGCGCCGATTGGCCGGCACCCGGCCCCAGGCAATTGTCGTGATCGAATTCACCATCGCTGCGCTGCTGGCAATCGCCTGGGCCCGGATGCGCGGAAACGTCGCCGTGTTGTTGCTGGTCGAATCCGATCCGGCCGGACGTGGCGCAAGCGGCAATCGGGTGGTCTTGGCCTTAAAACGCTGGGCTTGCCGCAAAGCTGATGCGATCCAGACCTGCAACGACGGCGGTTTCCGCTTTCTGACCCAGGTGCTGCGCGCCGATCCCGCAAAGGTCAGGGTCGCGCCATACCTGACCTCGTGCCCTCCGCTACCTGCTGTCCGGC
>CALMBN010000288.1 GCA_937860195.1 uncultured Novosphingobium sp. | reverse complement strand
GATCGCGCGGGGCAAGTCTGAAAGTGCCCTATGCCGATGCGGCCACCAGGGGCCTGCGCATTACCGGCGACACCCAGCTTAAAAACATGATGAGCCGGGCCGCGCTCGACCACTTTCAGATCGCTGTTCACGCGATCGGGGACGAGGGCAATGCGGCGGTGCTCTCTGCCATTGAGGAACTGGGTCCGACCTACACCGGTGATCGGCGCTGGCGGATCGAACATGCCCAAATCGTCGATCCGGCTGATATCGCTCGCTTTGGCAAATTCGGGATCATCGCCTCGATGCAGCCGGTCCACCAGACCAGCGACCGGTTGATGGCCGAAAAGCGGCTTGGTCCGGGGCGGCTGGCCGGAGCCTATGCCTGGAAATCGATCCAGGCGAGCGGCGCGAAACTGGTGTTCGGCAGCGATGTGCCGGTGGAACTGGCTGATCCCTTCGCCGGGATGGCCGCCGCGATCAGCCGGATCGGGCCGGACGGGCAGCCATTGGGCGGCTGGCAGGTGCAGGAGCGGGTCACCCGCGAAGAAGCTCTGGCCGCCTACACGTCCAGCGGGGCCTATGCCGGGTTCGCTGAGGGCCGGTTCGGTCGGCTGGTGCCGGGCGAGCGCGCCGACTTTGTATTCGTCGACCGCGATATCTTCCTTGCCACCCCAGCCGAACTGCGGGCGACCAAGGTGACTGAAGTGTGGGTTGGGGGCAGAAAGGTCTGGGACTCGGCTCAGGTCAAAGCGGTCCCATAAGGTCGTTCGTCGGGGGCAGCTCGGCGGCTTTCGTTTCCTTCTGCTCCCCAAACCACATGATCAGCAGCGAGCTCTCAAACAGCAGCCACATCGGCACCAGCAGCATCAACTGCGAGATAACATCGGGTGGGGTAATCACTGCCGAAATCGCAGTGATCGCGACAATCACATAGCGCCGCATTCCGCTCAACTGCTGGCGACTGACGATCCCCGCGCGGTTGAGAAGCAGCAGCAACACCGGCAACAGAAAACTGATCCCAAAGGCCAGAATGAACTGCATGACCAGCCCGAGGTAGTCCCCGGCGGACGGCAGCGCCTCAACCTCAAGTCCGCCTTTCTGGCCCTGAAAGCCCAGCATCCATCGGAACGCCGTGGGCATGACAATGTAATAGGCCAGCGCTCCGCCGGCTGTGAACAAGATTGGCGTCCACAACAGAAACGGCAAAAATGCCTTTTTCTCCTTGGCGTAGAGCCCTGGTGCAACAAAGGCCCACATCTGGTTGGCAATCACCGGAAAACTGACGAAAAACGCCGCAAACAGCGCCACTTTCAACTCAACGAAGAACGCCTCGTAAAGCTTGGTGTAGATCAGCTTGCCCTGTCCCGGCGGGAAGGCTTCGGTCAGCGGGCGGATCAGGAATCCCAGCACGTCACTGGCGAAGTAAAGGCACACGCCAAAAGCCAGCGCCAGCGCCAGAATCGCGCGGATCAGCCGAGTCCGCAGCTCAACCAGATGATCGAGCAATGGGGCCTGACTCTCGTCGATATCGTCGACCCTGAAGGCCATCAGGCGGCCTTCTTTCGGGTCCGTTTGGGTTTGGGCGGCGCGGGCTCAGCGGGCGGTTCAGGCTCGGCCAGCGTGGTGCCGGGATCCTGCCCGATCAGCGCAGCTTCGGCTTCAGCCACCGGCGGATGGGCCTGCATGATCGCTGCGTTCTGCTCGCGCCACTTCTGCTCCATATCCTCGAGTTCAGCCTCGCGGATCATGGTTTCGATGCCAGTGCGAAAATGGCCCGAAACCTGCCGGATCTTGCCGAGCCAGCGGCCCGCCGTGCGCAGCGCACGCGGCAAGTCCTTCGGCCCGATCACCACGATCGCAACGATCGCGGTAAGCAGCATTTCGTCCCAGCCGATATCGAACATGACGCTGATCCTCCGCGTGAACGCGGCGGCTTAAGGTTTGGGATTCTGGGCGGAATCAACCACGGTTTCGCCGTTGAGCGTGGCCTGGCTCGCGGGTGGCGGCGGCGGGATCTGACTGGCCGGAGCCTGCGGTTTGACCTCTTCGCCCTCAGCCATGCCTTGTTTGAAGCTTTTTATGCCCTTGCCAAAATCACCCATCATTTCGGAAATTCGACCACGCCCGAACAGGACCAGGACCACGACAGCCAGAATGAGCAGATGAGGCACCGACAGACCGAACATTTGATATCTCCTCAAAGCAGGATGGGCGCTCGCCAATCGCTGCCATTTACCGCGATGTAGGCGGTCCTTTTTGAATTTGCGAGTCAGTCGGCAGATTCGGCCGCTATTTCCTCTGCTTCACCC
>CALMBN010000287.1 GCA_937860195.1 uncultured Novosphingobium sp. | reverse complement strand
GATGAGGTTGCCGTTGCCGATCGAGAACACCTTCGCGACAGCTTTCGCCGTTGCCTGTGCGGCCGGGACGCTGTTGACCGGGGCATCGTTGACAGCGGTCATGGTGATCGTGCGGGTCGCGGCCCTTCCGCTGACGAAGCCATCACTGGCGACGAAGGTGACAGCGCGCCTCGATGTGCTCGGGTTGTCGCTGGCGTTGCTGTAGGTGATCGAGCGCAGGGCGGCCTGATAGTTGGCGATGCTCGCTGTGCCGGTCAGGGTGTAGACGCCGGTTGCGGGGGTCCAGACTCCCGCGATGCCGTTCTGGTTGGTGAAACTGAGGAGGTCCTGCCCGTTCACGTAGCCGGCGCCCACGGCAACTGTCGCCGAGCCAAGGGTTGTGCTGTCTGCATCGGTGACCGTGATCCCGGGATCGACAGGCGTCGGGGCGCCGTTCTCGGTGTAGGCCAAGCTGGCGGCGGTGGTCGTCAGAACCGGGGGGGCGACAATGGTGATGGTGAACGTTTGCGGGCCACTCGTGTCGATGCCGCCGTTCGTCGTACCGCCGTTGTCGTGGATGATGACAGTCACGATTGCCGTGCCATGGGCACCCTCACCCGTGAGAACGTCGGCGGGTGCTGGCGCGAAGGTCAGCGTGCCGTCGGCGCTGATCGACGGCTCGTCGCTGGCGCCATTGCCCTGGACGCCGAGCACGTCGGTGCTGACCGAATAGTTCCATTCGTCCCCCGGCGAGAACTCCAGCGGAAGTTTGCCCAGCGCTGCGACCAACCCATCGAGATCAAGGTTCCCGTGCCAGTTCTCCAGCTTGCCTTCGCGCATCGCGGCATCGATGTTGCTGCGGTTCTGAAAGCCATAGGTCAGGCCCGAGGTATGCCGCAGCAGATCGACCATCCGCATCGGCTGATCGCACGGCTTGGTCAGGAACGGCACCCCGCCACCGCCGCCATTGTAAACGCCAATACCCTTGAATTCAGGCAGCACATGATGGACCGGCGTATCGACCGCGACTTTGCCCTGTTCGACCAACATCATGAAGGCGATCGAAGTGACCGGCTTGGTCATACTGGCAATCCGGAACAACGAAGATTCGTCGATAGCCTGGCCGCCTTGCCGCGCTTCGCCTTGCGAGGAGAAATGGGCGATCTGACCATCCTTTGCGACCAGGATCTGGGCATGCGGGAGCAGCCCGGTATCGAGATAACGCTGCTTGACGAACGCCGGGATGCGGGAAAGGCGCTCTGTATCAAAACCGGCGGCAGTGCTCATGTCGGGTATCCTGTCCGTTGCTATGCGCAACTCTTTAGCCATGTCGCGGGTGGCAAGGCAACTTCGCAACAGACTCTTTACAAGCGCAGCCCCGCTCGTCATAGACTTCGACAATGACCTCCGCACTTGGCCTTACCCTGCGACTTATCCGCCCTTGGGCGTGAGCTGGCGTGCGCTTGATGCGGCACGCAGCGCCGCTCAAGGGAACAATGCCACCCCGATAACGCAGCGCCAATTCGAGTTTTTCCTATGACCATGCTGACCAATCCGGGCACCAAATATCGCCCCTTCCCGCCGATCAACCTGCCCGACCGGACCTGGCCTTCGCGCCAGATCACCAAAGCCCCGCGCTGGCTTTCGACTGACCTGCGCGATGGCAATCAGGCGCTGATCGATCCGATGGGCGCGGAAAAGAAGATGCGGTTTTTTGAGCTGCTGCTTAAGGTCGGCTGCAAGGAAATCGAGGTTGGCTTTCCCGCCAGCGGCGCGACCGATTTTGATTTCATCTCGGGCCTGGTCAAGGAAGGCAAGGTGCCTGGCGATGTGATGATCCAGGTGCTGACCCAGTCACGCCGCGATCTGATCGAGACCAGCTTTGCCAGCCTGCAAGGTTCCAAAACCGCAATCGTCCACCTCTACAATGCCGTCTCGCCGGTCTGGCGCAAGGTCGTGTTCGGGATGAGCAAGGACCAGATCAAAGAAATCGCGATCGACGGCGCCAAGGTGCTGCGCGATTCTGCGGCCAAGTATCACGACACCGACTGGGTGTTCGAATACAGCCCCGAAACGTTTTCGACCGCCGAAGTCGAATACTCGGTTGAAGTTTGCGCGGCGGTGATGGACGTGCTGCAACCGACGCCGGAAAAGCCGATCATCTTCAACCTGCCCGCGACGGTCGAATGC
>CALMBN010000286.1 GCA_937860195.1 uncultured Novosphingobium sp. | reverse complement strand
CCTCGAACTCGGCACGCCCGACGATGCGATGTTGGCAGAACTGATTGCGGTGCATGCCGAGCAGCGCGGACTGGCACTGGGCCCTGATGCAGCGGCCTATCTTGTCCCGCGCGCGACGCGTTCCTATTTGGGAATTGAGCAACTGGTCGCGGCGATCGACCGGATCAGTCTGGAACGCAAGGTCGCTCCGACCCCGGGGATCTGGCGCGAGGCGCTCGAGGACGTGCTCGGTCCGAGTGAGCCGCGCTTGCTTTGAGCGCCTAATTGAGGGACAATGGTGGAACGATGTTTCAGGAACTGACCCGCTATCTGGACTCGGTCGTCGCGCGCGATCCCAGCCCGCGTTCGCGCTGGGAAGTCATGCTCTATCCCGGCGTGCTGGCGCTTGGCCTGCACCGCGTGGCGCATTGGCTGTTTGAGGCAGAGTTGTATTTCCTGGCCCGGATGATCAACCACCTGAGCCGCTTCCTGACCGCGATCGACATTCACCCCGGCGCGAAAATCGGCCGAAATTTCTTCATCGACCACGGCTTTGTGGTGATCGGGGAGACGGCGGAAATCGGCGATAACGTCACGATGTATCAGGGCAGCACCCTGGGCGGGACCAATCCGACCAGCGGGGTTGGCGGCAAACGCCATCCGACCCTGGGTGACGGGGTTATCGTCAGTCTCGGCGCCGCGATTCTTGGTCCGCTGCAGGTTGGTGCAGGCGCGCGGATCGGGGCCAACGCTGTGGTAAACAGGGATGTGCCAGATGGCGCGACGATGGTCGGGATCCCGGCCAAGTCGACACTGGTCGAAGTGACCCCGGAAACCCAGAATTTTACACCCTATGGCACCCCGTGCTGCAACGAACGGTTCGATCCGGCGACCCAGAAACTGGAGATACTTCAGTGCGAAATGCTGGTCATGCAGCAGCGACTTGCGCAGCTGGTTGAAGAGCGTGATGCCGTGGCGGCAAAACAATCGGCCGGCCGCAAGCGGAAAGCCAAGACGGCTTGAGCGGAACGGTCACGCCGTTTCCAGGCCCGCTCGCGCGCGTGTCGCAAGTCGGGTTCGAACGCGATGAATTGCACCGCATCCTCGATCTCTATGGCCGGATGGTCGCAGCGGGCGAGTGGCGCGACTATGCCATGGACTTTGGCAAGGATGCCGCGAGCTTTTGCGGATTTCGCCGCACGGCCGAGCGGCCTGAAGTGCGGATCGAAAAGCGCCCGGCCTTGCGCGGCAAGCAGGGCATGTGGGCGCTGATCGGTGAAAGCGGCCAGGTGCTGAAACGCGGCCACGAACTGTCCGGTGTGCTATTCCCGCTGGAACGGCGGTTGCTGAAGGTGGTGGTGGGTTAGGCGGCGACTGAAAATTGCAAATCACCTCGCGTTCTGCGCGGTCTATGCAGAACTTGTCGAAGCACTGTTTTCTTCAAGCAGCCAGCGCAACTCCGCCCGGTAATTTGCTTCGCACGGCTTCAGGCACTTGCTTGACCACCGCCGAACGGATCGGGCTCCAGAAGGCTGACAGCGCCAGTAGCGCCGAACCGATCACCAGTCCGGTTACCGCGACGTTGAGTTCGACCATCCCGAACTCGCGGAACAGACCGGTCAGCGCAACCAGCACATAGGCGAGGGCCGAAACCAGCAATGCCCGGCGATCAACCGCCAGCGCGACCAGCCCCATCAACACATAAATCGCCAGCACCCCCAGCGCTGCCGCTGCTCCGATATTTTCGCCATCGTTGATCCCCAGCCAGTTGAACAGCGGATGGGCGATCATCGGTGCGGCCAGTAGGTGGAGCCAGAAGGCCACGTCGCTGCGCCGCGTCTCGCGGGCCGTGTCGCTCATGTCCCAGCGCATCGCAAAGCCGAAGATCGCCACACCCGAAGCGAACACCAGCGGCAGCAGATAGGGCTCTGGATCGGCATTTGCGTTCGCGCCCATCAAGCCCGAAATAACCAGCGCGATTACCGTGACGGCCAGCGCCCCGGCTCCTGCAGCGACAGTGATCGGCACCATGAAGCGCCGCCAGTGGATCCAGGCCGCCGCTGCCGCGAGCAAACCGATACCAGATCCGATCAGGGCACCGGCCTGTTCACCGATGTCGGCGTTGGTTTCAGCCAGAAAATGGATCGGGCTGGCCGCGACACCGCCGACGAAGGCCAGTAGCAGCACGATCGAAGGCAAGGCCATCCGCCGCTTGCGGGTAAAGAATTCGGCCAGCATCCAGGCTGCCCCGGCAACCAGTGCTCCGGGTATGCCGGGGCCAATGGAATGGCCGATCCCGGCGGCGGCAACCAGCAGCAACACGGCTGCAATTGTCACGAATATGTCATTGAAGCCAGTGATCAGACGGAAGTGTTCTTCATCGGCAACGGGCGCGGCGCGCATGCCCGCCGCGTGCGCGCGAAATGCTTCTGTCGCTTCATGGCTGATCGCCCCGGCGCTGACTGCTGCTTGCAGGTCTGATTCGGAATACATCGGGCATCCTCCCCATTGAATTGGCGCGAGGATGCCCGAAGTGTATTAGTGTGTCAATACGGCAGCTGGATCAGCCAAGCCCACCGATCTTGGCGAGCGCGGCCATCACAACTTGCGATTGCTCGCCGCCTGACTGGGGGACGATTTCGCCGGTGCGATCAATGATCTGGTCCCACACGGCAGCGATCCCTTCGGGGGTGCGGTCTTCGGCAGGTAGGGCCACTCCCGGGGTCAGGGTGATGTAGGCGGCGTGATAAGCACCTGCGCCCGCGCCGCAGATCATGTTGGTCGGGGCATCTTCGCTGACCAGATAGAGCGCCATCGGGGCGACATTTTCTGGGCTGAGCGCCTGGAACAGCGCATCGGGCATGCCAAGGTCTTCGGTCATCCGGGTGCCGGCCACCGGGGCCAGCGTGTTGACCCGCACGTTGTACTTCGCACCTTCGAGCGCCAGCGTCTTGGTCAGGCCCGCCAGGCCGAGCTTCGCCGCACCATAGTTGGCCTGGCCGAAGTTGCCGAACAGCCCGGTGGAGCTGGCGGTGTTGAGGATCCGGCCATAGGTCTGCTCGCGCATCAGATCCCACACCGCCTTGGTGCAATTGGCACTGCCGTTGAGGTGCACGTCGACCACCAGCTTCCAATCGGCCATGTCCATCTTGGCAAAGCTCTTGTCGCGCAGGATCCCGGCGTTGTTGATCAGGATGTGAACCCCGCCCCACATTTCCTTCGCCTTTGCGACCATTTCGACCATCTGTTCGTATTCGGTGACCGAGCCGCCGTTCGACATCGCCTCGCCGCCCGCAGCCTTGATCTCCTCAACCACCTTGAGCGCGGCATCCGAATGGCCGGTGCCATCGCGGCTGCCGCCCAGATCGTTGACGACAACCTTGGCGCCGCGCGCCGCCAGTTCGAGCGCATAGGCCCGGCCGAGGCCGCCGCCGGCTCCGGTGACGATCGCAACGCGATCCTTGAACGAGATAGTCATGGGCAAGTCTCCACTGAAAATAGCGTGATCCCGGGGGAAGTGGGGGCGGCATGGCATGGCCGCCGCTGGCTTGCAATATGCCGCAATGCAGCACTGCCATTCCCTAGCGTCAAGCAGTTCGGCGCGCAGGTGGCTTGCGGCGAATCGGCAGCTTACAGCGTCGCCAGCGTCGGGATCAGCGCGTCGAAATGGTCGATCACGGCATCGGCCTCCAACAGGTGCGGTGCCGCATCGCAGAACCCGAAACTGACCGCGATCGAGGGCAGTCCCGCAGCCCGCGCGGCACGGGTATCGAAAGTCGTATCCCCTACAAAGGCCGCCGCTCCGCCGCCGCACGCGGCAACCATCGCGTGCAGTGCATCGGGCGCGGGCTTGAGCGGATAGGTTCCGGCGCCGATGATGCAGGCGAAGCGGTGGGTCAGGCCAAGTTCCTCGAACAGCTTGCGCGCCATCGGCTCGCGCTTGTTGGTCACTACGGCGATCTTGGTCCCGCTGGCATCCAGCGCGTCGAGCATGGCCGCAGCACCCGGGTAGAGCGCGGTGTGGACCGCGATGTTGGCCTCGTAAAAGGCCAGCAATTGCGCGAACAAGTGTTCCTGATCCAGGCCGTTTTCGCCCCCGGTCAGGGCCAGCGCGCGGCTCAGCATCAACCGCGCC
>CALMBN010000285.1 GCA_937860195.1 uncultured Novosphingobium sp. | reverse complement strand
GGAGCGGTTGGGGTGGGGGATCGGCAACCGTTTTGCGGCCAATGCTTGCGGCCCTACAGGTTGCCACCTAAAGCCAGACCCATGATTTCAATCGCCACCTGGAACATCAATTCGGTTCGTCTGCGGATCGAACAGGTCACCCGGTTCCTGACCGAGCAGGCCCCCGATGTGTTGTGCCTGCAAGAGATCAAGACCGAGGAGAAGCACTTTCCGCACGAAGCGTTCGAGGCGCTCGGCTACACGCACCGCGCGGTGCATGGGCAAAAGGGCTATCACGGCGTGGCCACGGTCAGCCGGATTCCCTTGCGCGAGCTGTCCCGCAACGATTGGCAAGCCAACGGCGAAGCGCGGCATGTCGGGGTGGAACTGCTCGGGCCGGGTCAGGGCCTGGTGCTGGAAAACGTCTACATCCCGGCCGGCGGAGACATTCCGGACCGCGCGCAGAACGCAAAGTTCGGCCAGAAGCTCGATTTCCTCCAGCGGATGGCGGCGTGGGCGGACCAGCTTGACCGACCGACACTCTTGGTCGGCGATTTCAACATCGCCCCGCTGGAGTGCGACGTTTATGATCACAAGGCGCTGCTCAAGGTCGTTTCGCACACTCCGATCGAGATCGAATCGCTTTACCGGCTGCGCGATGCCCACGGCTGGGTCGATCTGGGGCGCAAGCATATCCCCGCACCGGAGCGCAATTGGACCTGGTGGTCTTACCGGACCTATTGGCAAGAGAAGGATCGCGGGCGGCGGCTCGACCATATGTGGGCCTCGCCCGATCTGGCGGCGCAGTCGGCCTCGCACCGCTTCGTCGAGGAAACCCGGCGTTGGGAGCAGCCGAGCGATCATGTGCCGCTGATTACGGAATTCGATCTGTGAGAGCGACTCGCCGGGTTGCGCTGGCGCTTGATGCGCTACGCCATGGCTGGCCGATCGAAGTTGATGGTGTGCTGCGGCTGCTTCCGGCTGAAACCGGATTCGCGCCGGGAGCGACGGCGCCGCAGATGCTGATCTCGGCAGCGCGCGCCGCCACGCTCAAACTCGCCAACCAGCGTGAGGCGGCGGTGCCCGAAGCCCCGGTGCTGATCCGGGGGGCTGGGCCGTTCGATCTTGCTCTGGCCCGGGCGCTCGCCGATCCGGCGCTCGATCTGCGCTATCCGCTGAAAGGCCCGTTTCTGGCGGTGCAGATTGATCATCCGCAGGCAGCAGCGACGGCGATGGAACTGGCCCGCGCGGCGGGAATTCTGCCGGCCTATCTGGTCGATCCTTCGGCCGGGGGCGAAGCGCAGGCGCTCTCCAGCGGCGACCTGACCGAATGGAAAGACCCGCGCCACCTGGCGATTGCCAGCCGGGCACGGCTGCCGGTCCATGCCGCCGAGCAAGCCGAGATCGTCGCGTTCCGCTCAGCCGACGATCTGCGAGAGCATGTCGCGCTGGTGATTGGCGCGCAGAACGGCGACCGCACGCCGCTGGTCCGGCTGCATAGCGAATGCCTGACCGGCGATGTGCTCGGCAGCCTTAAATGCGATTGCGGTCCGCAACTCGATGCGGCCTTGTCAGCAATGGCGGATGAGGCCGCGGCAGGCGGCTGGGGCGTGCTGCTTTACCTGCGCCAGGAAGGGCGCGGGATCGGGCTGATCAACAAGCTCAGGGCCTATCAGTTGCAGGATCAGGGCTTTGATACCGTCGATGCCAACCAACGCCTCGGCCTGCCCAATGAAGCGCGCGATTTTCCGGTCGCGGCGCGGATGCTGGGATTGCTGGGGGTAGGTCAGGTCCGGCTGATGACCAACAACCCTGTGAAGGTCGAAGCGCTGACGGCGGCAGGCGTAACCGTTACCGAACGCGTCCCGCACCAGCTCCCGCCCAACCCGCACAACGCCCGCTATCTTGATACCAAGCGGGATCGGTCGGGGCATATCCTATGACCGGCTACACAATCCGTCCCGAACAAGCTGGCGACGAACCGGCGATCCACGATCTGGTCAAGCGCGCCTTCGCGCCGATGCCCTTTTCGGGCGGGGACGAGCAAGATCTGGTCGATGCCCTGCGCGCCGA
The DNA here is from genome assembly GCA_937860195.1 of uncultured Novosphingobium sp. Taxonomy (GTDB): domain Bacteria; phylum Pseudomonadota; class Alphaproteobacteria; order Sphingomonadales; family Sphingomonadaceae; genus Novosphingobium. The sequence goes on along the minus strand of CALMBN010000285.1, from coordinate 6,466 downwards.
TGGCGATCTGGTCCAGTCGCTGGTGGCGGTCGATGAGCGCGGCACGATCATCGGCCACATTTCGTTCAGTCCGGCGACAATCGACAATCAGCCCTGCGGCTGGTTCCAGATGGCTCCAGTCTCGGTCTCACCCGAGGTCCAGCGCAGTGGTATCGGCTCGGCCTTGATTGAAGCCGGGATTGCGCGGTTGCGCAGCGCTGGCGCTCGGGGCATCGCGGTGGTTGGCAATCCGGTCTATTACGAGCGCTTCGGTTATCGGATGATCGAGGGCCTCACCCCGCTGTCTGACCACGATGCGCAGTTCTTCCGGGCGATGGTGCTGGCGGGTGAAGTCCCGCAAGGGACACTGCGTTACGCCAAAGCGTTCGGTTGATAGCCCTCCTCCATTGGGGAAGGGCTATGCTTCCATGCAATGTCATCACGGATACTCCAAGCTCGGGCGCAACCCAACGCCCGCCGGCGAACGCGGGGTAACGCCAGGGAAAAGGCACGCGGACGGGGCGACCGGCGCGGGGGAGCCCGGGCCATACGGGCGTGGCTGGCGCTCCCATCATGCGAGGGGTTGAGGAGCGAAGCGCCGGATTCTCGTCAACGCGGCCCTTGGTGCAAGGCGGGGCGGGTAGGGCTCGCAACTGTGCCGCCGTGTCCGTCGGGGCATACCCCGAAGTTATGGACCGGAGATCGCCGGTCGCTCCCTGCACCTGAAATCGCGGACGCTTCCGCTGGGGAAACGCGCCGGTCGCGGAGCGGGGCAGAACAGCGAAACGCGTTTTCGCCCCGCACCCGTCGCTTGGTCAGTGGTTGCTGACGATGGGGCGGATAACCAATATGGTTCAATATGTCAAGCAATTTGTGCCAAATGTCTCGATACCATCGGAATTCACGCAACTCAGACCTGGCCTTGTTCCCTCACCGGCCGACCACGCTTGGCGGGCGCGCTTGCATCGACCTTGATCCCGCGCCGCGCCAGCGCCTCGCGCAGCAGCACTTCAACCTGGGCGTTGACCGAGCGGAAATCGCCCGCCGCCGCCCGCTCCAGCGCCGAGAAAAGCGCTGGATCGAGACGGAGTGCGAAGGATTTTTTGCCCGGACTGGCCACGCATCACCTACTGGTAAAGCGAGCCCGTGTTGACCACTGGCTGAGTATCGCGCTCGCCGCACAGCACCACCATCAGGTTCGAAACCATCGCCGCCTTGCGCTCGTCATCAAGGTCGACCACGCCCTTTTCGCGGAGCAGGCCCAGCGCCATGTCGACCATCCCGACTGCGCCTTCGACCAGAGTCTTGCGCGCCGCGACCACCGCCTCGGCCTGCTGACGGCGCAGCATCGCCCCGGCGATTTCCTGCGCATAGGCAAGGTGAGTGAACCCACATTCATCGACCGTGATCCCGGCCATGGTCAGCCGCGCAATCAGTTCCTTGCGCAGTTCGACGCCGACTTCGTCATGATTGCCGCGCAGGGTAATTTCGGCATGGGCGAAGTCATCGTAAGGATAGCGCGAACCGATCGTGCGGACGGCGGCTTCGATCTGGACCATCACGAAGGCCTTGTAGTCATCGACATCGTAAAGCGCCTGCGCGGTATCGGTGACCCGCCAGACCACTTGCGCAGCCATTTCGATCGGGTTGCCGCGCAGATCGTTGACCTTGATCCGGTCAGAAATCAGGTTGTTGGCGCGGACCGAGATCTTGGTTTTGCCCATCCACGGCCAGACCCAGCGCAAGCCGGTCTGGCGGTCGGTCCCGCGATAGGATCCGAACAGCGTGATCGCGGCGGCCTGGTTGGGCTGGATCATGTAGAACCCGCTGGCAAGGATCACCAAGGCCACGGCCGACAGGAACGATGAGACGACAAACGGCAGAATCTCGCTATCGCTCGGGTTGCTCGCGGCAAAATTGACGATCCGCCAGCCGGTCAGGAACAGCAGGGCCAGGAAGGCCACAAAAATCAGATAGCCGCTGGTCGACCAGGCGCGGCGTTCGGCGCTGGCGGTCATGGCATAGTGCGAATCGGTCATTGATGTTCCCCTTAAAACTGATATCACTTTAATATCGTTTTCGAGGCGTGAGTCAATGCTGCCCGATCACGTTCAAAAACGCCTCCCCATAGGCCTCAAGCTTGCGCGCTCCGACCCCGCCCAGCGCGCCCAGGGCCGCAAGGCTTGCGGGGCGGGTTTCGGCCATTTCGCGCAAGGTCGAATCGTGAAAGATCACATAGGGCGGCAGGCCCGCCTCGGCAGCCAGATCGCGGCGCAGCGCGCGCAGCGCTTCGAACAGCGGATCGCCCGCAGGATTGACCCCGCCGCCGGTCCGCTCGCGCCGAACCTTGCGGGACCGTTCGCGCTTTGGGGCCAGCGCAATCAGCACCGCCGCATCACCTCTCAGCACGGCCTTGGCATCCCCGCCAAGCATCAATCCGCCGTGCTCGGTCGGGATCAGACTGCCGCGGGCCTGGAGCGCGCGGGCCAGCGGTCGGAGCATCGACGCCTCTTCGCCGGTGACGATTCCGAACACACTCAGCTGGTCGTGCCCGCGCTGGTTGATCCGTTCGTCGTTCGCTCCGATCAGGACCTTTTCGATATGGCCAAAGCCGAACGATTGCCCGGTGCGATAGACCGCTGAGAGCAGCTTTTGCGCCAGCGTTGTGGCATCGACTACCCCGGGCGCCTCAAGGCAATTGTCGCAATTGCCGCACTTTTCGGGCGGGTCTTCGCCAAAGTGCCGCAGCAACAGCGCACGGCGGCATCCGGCGGTTTCGACCAGCCGCGCCATCGCATCGATCCGCACCCGCTCGCCCGCGCGGCGGTGTTCCTCAACCTCGCTCAGGCGCTGGCGGGCGCGGGCAAAATCGTCCGCCGCCCACAACAGCAGCGCAGTCGCCGGATCACCATCGCGGCCCGCGCGGCCGGTTTCCTGATAATAGCTCTCGATCGATTTTGGCACCCCGGCATGGGCCACAAACCGGACATCAGGCTTGTCGATTCCCATCCCGAAGGCGACCGTGGCGACCATCACGATATCTTCGGATCCCACGAACGCGGCCTGATTGGCGGCGCGCACTTCCGGCGGCAACCCGGCGTGATAGGGCAAGACCGTGCGCCCGGTGGCTGCGCCCAGCTTTTCGGCCAGATCCTCGGTTCGCTTGCGGGTTTGGGCATAGACGATCCCGGGGCCGGGCATTTCGCTCATCAGTGCGGTCAACTGCCGGACCATCGTATCGCGGTGGTGCACGACATAGCGAATGTTGGGCCGGTCAAACCCGGCGATAATCAGGCCGTCGTCGGGAATGCCGAGCTGGGCCAGCACATCGGCCCGGGTCGCGGCATCGGCGGTGGCGGTCAGCGCCAGCCGGGGCACCTGCGGAAAAGCGTCCATCAGGGGCCGCAGCAAGCGGTAGTCGGGGCGGAAATCGTGGCCCCATTCGGAGACGCAGTGCGCCTCGTCGATCGCAAACAGGCTGACCTGCCCGGCGCTCAGCAGCTCGCGGAAATGCGGCTGGCTGGCGCGCTCGGGTGCAGCATAAAGCAGATCGAGCTCGCCGCCCCGGAACCGCTCAATCGCCAGTTCGCGGGCATCCTCGCTATCGGCGCTGGTCAGGCTGGCGGCGCGGATCCCGTTGGCCGCCGCGCTGCGCAGCTGGTCGTGCATCAAGGCGATCAGCGGGCTGATCACCACGCAGGTGCCCGGCAGGATCACGGCAGGCAGCTGATAGGTCAGCGATTTCCCTGCTCCGGTCGGCATGACTGCCAGGCTCGATTGCGCCGCCAGCACCCGGTCGACCACCCGTTCCTGCACCCCGCGAAACGCTGAAAAGCCGAAGGTGGTGTGGAGTTGATCGAGGAGATTGGGCGCGGTCACCGGCTGCGCCTAGCGGCCTAATGCACTTTGCGGAAGGGCGCGCGGCGCGCTCGCTCCACAATGCCTTCTTCCACCTTGGTAAAGGCGCTGCGCCCGGCCGGTGCGTCGGGAGCGACAGCGCTGGTGAAGTACGCAATTCCCTGCCCGGTTTTGGGATCAAGCCACAGCCCGGCCTTGAGGCCATAGGCATCGCCCGAATGGCCAATTCGCAGGCGGCCATCGCCGAACGGATCGTCGTTGCAGCCTGCCTGCTTTCCTCCAAGCGTGTGGACGGCCAGCCCATAGGCGCAGAAGAACCCGCTCGCCGTGCCGTCTTCGCCCACACCGTTGCGGCCGTTAAAGCGCCACTGCGGGCGGGTCATTTCGGCAAAGGACCGCGCGCCCAGAAGCCCTTTGCCGCCGCGCGCCAGCAGTTGCCCGACCTTGGCCAGATCGCGCATCGAAATGCGCAGGCCGCCCTGGGGGCTGAACAGTGCACCGTTGTCACCGGGGTGGTAGCTGGAAAGGTCGCAGCCCGCGCCTTGGCTGACCAATACCGGGCAGGCGGTCGGCTGGCCGCGCAGATCATCGCGCGCCACTTCGCCGCTGGCGCGGTAGAGCACCACCGCGCGCCGGAAAGCACCAGCCGAACAGCCCGCGCCCCAGTTGAAGCAGGCATCGAGCTTCAGCGGCTTTAGCACCAACCGGCTCATCAACACGTCGAACCGTTCGCCCGTCACCCGCTCCATCACGCTGGCAATCACCGGGAAGTTGAGGTTGGTGTAGTGAAACCAGCCTGACCCTGGCGCATGGGCGCTGTCCCAGACGCGGCGGTCCGCCAGCCGTTCCCGCACCGTCACGCCCAGCGGGATCAGATAGAGCTCGTCACCGTCGATCAGCCCCGATTGGTGCGAGAGCAGCAGCCGCAGCGTGATCTTGCGGCCCGGAAAGGCCGGATGGCGGACCGGGTAACCGAGATAGTCCGAGATATCGCGGTCGAGATCGAGCCGGCCCTGGTCGACCAGCCGCATCACCCCCAGCGCAGTGACCAGTTTGGAAATCGAGGCGATCCGGACCGGATCATCGGCGGTGACTGGGCGCTCAGCAGGCCGATCGGCAAAGCCCTCCGCCAGCACCGGGGTCATGCTGCTCCGGTCAAACCGCACCGCGACACTGGCGGGTTGGTAATCGAGCGGGGCCACAGAGACACTGGCCGAAGCCGGAACGGCCAGGCAGGCCAGTCCGATCGCAATGCGAAACACCCGGTCCGCCTAGCCAAACACCGCGCTCAGCTCGCCGGTTGGACTGCCTTCCTTGATCTGGACCAGTTCAACATAGATCGAGGTAATTACGGCGCTGAGCAGCATCGACATCGCCCAGCCCATCACCGCCGAGCCGAGCAACATCAGCGGGCTGGACATCGCAGCAAGCCTTTCCGGGTTCAGTCCGCCGCTCATCGCCGCGCCGCCGATCAGGCCGCCGAGCAGCATGAACATCAGCACGTAGATCGCCACGATCAGGATGAACAGCACGCCAAAGATTGACCAGCGTGAGCCGCGGGTCAGGGCGCGGCTGCGGCCAAACGCATCGAACACACCACGACCCTCGCCAACCAGCGCCGGCATGGACACTGCCCAGATCGTGATCAGGATCACTCCGGGCACGATCAACAGCATAAAACCAAATATGATCGCGATGATCCACAGCAGCGTGAGCCCAAGCATCGGCAGCAATTTGGCGAACCCGACCGAGAAGCACTCGCCGATCGAGGCTTCCTTGCCGCGCGCGACCTGCAAATAGCCGTGGATCGAACCGCTATAGATCAGCCCGCCAATCGCGAGCGAAGCCAGAATTGTCAGCCAGTACCAGGCTGACCTGAAAATACTGAGCGCAGCGGCAGGGTCAGTGGGATCAGCGGCCTGGGCCATTTCGCTGAGCATCATCGGCTGGATCACCGCTGAAACAGCCGTGTTCGCGATGTAGGCGATCAGCAGAAACAACCCAACCCCGCCAAATCCGCTGCCGATCAGCCGAAAAGCCCGCGATAGCGTGCGGCCAATACTGAAACCTTCCATGCCCAGTCCCCCCGGTTTCTGTTTACATTGAAAGACTAACGCATGGCCGCGCGATTGCTAGTCCTAATCCAGATTGGGCCGCAGCCACCGCTCTGCCACGCTCAAGTCCATCCCGCGCCGCGCGGCATAGTCTTCCACCTGATCGCGTCCGATCCTTGCGACGCCAAAATATGAACTTTCAGGGTGGGCGAAATAGAATCCGCTGACGGCGGCGGTGGGCAGCATCGCCTGGCTTTCGGTCAGGGTGATGCCGGTGTTGGCGGTGGCGTCCAGCAGTTCGAACAGCACCGGCTTCAGGCTGTGGTCGGGGCAGGCGGGATAGCCCGGCGCGGGGCGGATGCCGCGGTATTCTTCGCGGATCAGCGCTTCGCTGGTCAGCTGCTCACCCGGCGCATAGCCCCACAGCGTGGTGCGGGCATGGCTGTGCAGCCGCTCGGCAAAGGCTTCGGCAAAGCGGTCGGCCAAGGCTTTGAGCAGGATGTCCGAATAGTCGTCGTGGTCGGCGCGGAACCGTTCGAGATGCGGTTCGATCCCGTGGATGCCAACCGCAAAGC
>CALMBN010000284.1 GCA_937860195.1 uncultured Novosphingobium sp. | reverse complement strand
TCAAACGGATGCCGATCAAGGCCACTCGCGCTCTGCTTAACGCCGCGCTCGACGGCAGTCTGGGCAGCGCCGAGTTCAGGAAGGATCCAAACTTCGGGTTCGAAGTGCCGGTTGCTGTGCCGGGCGTAGACAGCAAGCTGCTTGACCCGCGCGGGGCCTGGGCAGATGCGGCGGCATATGACCAGACTGCGCGTGAACTGGTCACCAAGTTTGTCGAGAATTTCGGCCAGTTCGAAGGTTATGTCGATCAAGGCGTACTTGAATCAGCGCCCAAGGCGGCCTGAGCCTAAGATCTTGATTTCACTTGGCTGATCCGGCCGATTGGTTCATTCTTGCGGCTCCTCTCATGTAAGGAGTCGCAAATCATGGGTCTATTGGATGGAATTCTTGGTCAGCTTGGCGGTGCCGATATCGGCGGTCTTGCTGAAAAGTTCGGTATTTCGCCTGAAATCGCCGAAAAAGCCGTTGCTGCACTGGGGCAAAGCCACGCTGAACCCGGTGACACTATTCAAGGTGCTGCGGCGAAGACCGGGCTCGACGCGGGCACGCTAGGCCAGATGGCCGAGCAACTTGGCGGTGCTGGCGGATTGGACAAGCTTTAAGGCATGCTCAAGGATAACCCGGCGCTGGCAGGCGTGGCTGGAATGCTCGACCGCGATGGCGATGGCAACCCGCTCGATGATATTGCCGGAATGGCATCATCGCTGTTCGGCAAGAAGTAACTCGATAGCAGCCGTGAAAAGGGGCTCCGGACCAGTGTGGTTCGGAGCCTCTTTTTTGCTTGCTGGCTTGATCAGTCGAGCAGTCCGGCCGGAACCTTTCCGCCGTTTTCAGCGAGGGCCTTCAGCACGGCCTTGTGCAACGCGATATTGTCTTCGGCCGAGCCGGAATAGCTGCTGTCCCCCAGTTCTATGGCGAGTTCCTTGCGGTTCTCATAGCTCGAATCGATCCCGACCAGTTTCATCAGATCGACAATCGAGCTCTGCCAGTTAAGCCCACTGGCACCGGCCATGCTGCCCAGCACGGCAAAGACATCGACCGGTTCCGGGGCCGCTGCGGGTGCGACTTCGGCCATCGGAATGGCGGGCGGCGGGGTTGCCGCTTCGGCTTTCTTGCCGAAAATCGCGTCCTTGATCTTTCCAAAAAATGACATCGTGTGAACTCCTGTAACAGGCTGCGACTCGTCGAGCCGAAGCTCCCCTGCTGCTGACCTGCCTAGCAGGAAAGTGCTGGAACCAAAGCGGAATTCACCCCTTCGTGGATACGATATAGCGCTCCACATTCTGTCCCAGTACATCAAGCGGAACATTGCCGCCGGTAACCACCGCATCGTTGAAATCGCGCAGATCATAACGTCCGCCCAGTTCGCGCCTGGCCTTTTCACGCAAGGCCAAAATCTCGGTGTGGCCCATCTTGTAACCGCAGGCCTGGCCTGGCCACGAGCAATAACGGTCAACTTCCGGCGCCACCTCGGCGAGGCCCGAGCCGTTGGTTTCCGCGAACCACTGCACCGCCTGCGCGCGGGTCCAGCGTTTGGCGTGGAGCCCGGTATCCACCACCAATCGGCAAGCTCTGAAAGCAATGGACTGTAAATAGCCAAGTTGCCCAACCGGATCGCCCTCATAGGCTCCCAACTCGTCTCCCAATGTTTCGGAATAGAGTGCCCAGCCTTCGGAATAGGCGTTGAACGCGAGCAGCGTGCGGATCAGCGGCAGGCGGTTGGCGTATTCGCCCTGCCAGACATGGCCGGGAATACCTTCATGAAACGCCAGGGTAGCGACCCCATAACGGCTGTGGCGGCTGACATCCCCCAGATTGAGCCAGATCTTGCCTGGCACGGTACCGTCGATTGAACCAGCACCGCCATAGGCACCTGCCGCGCCGGCTTCCTCGGCGAGCGGGAGGCGGCGAATTTCGATATTGCCGCGCACCAGGGTCCGGAATGCCTGCGGCAGCTTGGTGCGGATGAAATCGAGCTTGGCCTGCATTGTGGCGATGACTTCGGCCCGGCCAGCATCGTTGTTGGGGAACTGGAAGCGCGGATCCTCTCCAAGCGCCGCCATCCGCGCACCAACGGTGCCTTTGGTATAGCCCAGTCCACGCAGGATCGGGTCCATCCGGGCACCAAGATCCTGGACTGCCTCAAGACCCATCGCGTGGACTTCATCGGGCGTGCGGCGGGTCGTGGTGGAGGCCCGCAGGCCCCAGGCATACCATTCGTCGCCGTGGGGCCGGGCCCACAAACCGGCATGTTCGCTGGCCTTGGCGCGCTGGCTTTTTAACTCACGCAGTTGCCGGGCAAGGGCAGCAGCGACCGGACCGGTGGCAATTGTCCGGGCGAATTTCTCCCAATCACCGGGGATTTTGTCCGTTCGTTTGACCAGCGATTCGACCAGCCCGCCGCCGCTGCTGGCATCCTTCAGCGTCATTTCCATCTGCCGGATTGCCTTGTCGAGCAGGAACGACGGCGCAATCGCCCCGATCCGTCCGGCATCGGTCAGCCGTCCGAGTTCGCCATCCAGCAAGGCTGGGAATGCTTCCAGTCGCGCCAGGTATGCTTCAGCGTCGGCCTTGTCGCTCACCGGATGATCGCTGTCGAGAAAACGCGGCACATCGAGATAGCCGCCGACGTTCTGGATCACGACGTAGGGCGTATTCCTCCAGCCGCCGACTGCGACATCGCCATACGGCAAGGCAAATCCGTCTAGCGCGACCGAGAAGGCGCTTTTGACCACTGCGAGCGAGGTGCGCGCGGCGGGATCGAGCTGCTCGGGATTGAATGCGGCCAGGCCTTTCAACCCTTCACGCAGCAGTGAAGCAATTTTGGCCTGTCCGGTTTGTGATCGGTCTCCCAGTTTGCCGCGCAGTGCTGCGTTGTCGCCCTTGTCAATTCCCAGTGAGGTCGCGCCTTCCGGACTGAGCCGAAGCAATTCCCAGGCCAGCTTTTCGAAATAGGCTTCGGGGCTGAGCAGCGGCGTGGCAGTAACGGTCTGGCAACCTGGCAAAGCCAGGGCTGCGGTAGATGCACCCAGCATGGTGAGGGTTTGGCGGCGGGAAAATGTGATCTGGTTCATGCTGGGAACCTGCGGCGCGATTCGCGGCGAGTCAAACCGCTAGCCAGTCCGGCGCGGACCGCTATGCTGGCCAGCAACCGAATCCCTTTGGAGAATTTGCTATGGATATGATGGACATGCTGCGCGCGAGCGGCGGGCTTGATGCGATTGCGGGCCAGCTGGGCATTCCACCTGAAATGGCGGCAGCCGGGGCCGGGGCGCTGCTTCCGGCAATTGTCGGCGGGTTCCAGAAGCAGAGCGATGCGGGCGGCGGCGGGGCCGGCGGTCTGGGCAGTTTGATCGGAATGCTCGGCGGGTTGGGCGGAGCCGGCCTTGCCGATAACGTGCTGGGTCCACAGGAAACCGACGTGAACAAAGGCAATGACATTCTCGGCCAGATCTTTGGTTCGAAGGACGTCAGCCGGACTGTGGCCGGTCATGCTTCGGGCCAAACCGGGATCGATCCCGAACTGCTCAAGAAAATGTTGCCAATCCTGGCGATGCTGGTTGGCGGTTATCTCTCATCACGCGGCGGCGGGCAGAGCGAAGGGCAAGGCGGCGGGGGCGGAATCCTTGGCTCGATCCTTGGCTCGGTGCTCGGTGGCGGTCAGCAGGCTGCACCCGCTTCGGGTGGCGGATTGCTGGGCGGACTGGGTTCGTTGATCGACATGAACCATGATGGCAATCCACTGGATGACATCATCGGCATGGCGGGCAAGCTCGCTCGCTGATGGGCCTCGACGCGGTCCTCTCGATCCTCGCGCTCGCAGTCATCGCGCTGGTTGCCGGGGCCTTCGTGCTGTGGCGACGCGGCGGGAGGACCAGGCAGGTCTGGCTGATGCTGCTGCTCGCTGCGGTTGCAGCGGGAAACCTGGCGATCTGGCTGGTGCCGGATAGCTCGGGGAAGGCACCGGTAGAGACAGCGCGGGGCTGACTTCAGCGAATTGGGCAGTCCGGCGAAAGCCGCATATCCAGATAGTTGTCGGCTGAACGCATCAGATCGACCATTTCGTTCTCAAAGAAATGGTTCGCCCGGGGAATTTCCTCGTGGTGGATCGTGATGTGCCGCTGGGTCCGCAGCTTGTCGACCAGCTTTTGCACCGAGTTCGGGCTGACCACGGTGTCGGCCGCACCCTGAATGATGATGCCCGAGGCAGGGCAGGGCGCGAGGAAGCTGAAATCGTACATGTTGGCGGGCGGCGCGACCGAAATGAAGCCGCGGATTTCCGGGCGGCGCATCAAGAGCTGCATGCCGATCAGCGCGCCGAACGAATTGCCCGCAACCCAGGTAGTGCTCGCCTCAGGATGGATCGACTGCACCCAATCGAGTGCGGCTGCCGCATCACTCAGTTCGCCGATCCCGTTATCGAAACTGCCCTGGCTGCGGCCAACGCCTCGAAAGTTGAAGCGCAAGGTGGCAAAGCCGCGGGCCTGGAAGGTCTTGTACATCGCCACGGTGATCCGCTCGTTCATCGTGCCGCCCGCCTGGGGGTGGGGATGAAGGATCATCGCAACCGGCGCGCGCGGGCGGCTGGCAGGCTGAAACCGGCCTTCGAGGCGGCCTTCTGGTCCGGGGAAAATCACTGCGGGCATAGTGTCGGTGCCTGTTCTTGCTGGTCCATGGCGCGGCGTCCGGGGATTTATCGGATGCCGGACCGCTTTGGACTAGGATCGGGAAGCAGGCGCTATATAGAAACGGGTGACCGAAAAGCAACGATTGCGAACATGCCCGCCGATTTCATCTATCTTGACCACCAGGCCACCACCCCGCTGGCGCCCGAATCGCGCGATGCGATGCTACCGTGGTTGTCGGGTCCTGAAAGCATGGGGTTCGCCAATCCGCACTCGATGCACAAGGCTGGCCGGGCGGCGGCGGCGGTGGTTGAAGTGGCGCGCGAACAGGTTGCGGCGCTGCTGCCCAGGGGCGGCCGGGTGGTGTTCACCAGCGGCGCGACCGAAGCGATCAATCAGGCGATCCGTTCGGTGCCGCGTGGCACTATCGCCTATTCGGCGATCGAGCATTCGGCGGTGGTCAATTCGGCCTTGGCAACTGGCGCAGAATGTCAGGAACTTGCCGTGAGTTCCCAAGGCCTGGTCGATCCCGAAGTTGGCTTCGCCGAGGGCACCGGCCTCGTCGCGGTGATGCAGGTCAACAACGAGATCGGCACGATTCAGCCGGTTGAGCGACTGGCGGAGCGAGCCCACGCAGCGGGCGCGCTGTTCCTGTGCGATGCGGTCCAGGGTGCGGGCAAGCTCGCCCCACCCGAGGGTCCGGATCTAATCGCAATCACGGCGCACAAGCTTTACGGGCCAAAGGGGATTGGCGCACTGTGGGTCCGCGACGGGGTGAGGATCGCTTCGCTGATCGAGGGCGGGGGGCAGGAAGGCGGACTTCGGTCTGGCACATTGAGCCCCGCGCTCTGCGCCGGGTTCGGTGCGGCGGCGGCGCTCGCCGGGGCGCGGATGGAGCAGGATTTTCAGCACCTGTCCGGTCTCGCGGGCCTGGCCCGGTCGATCCTGTCGCGCTGGGCTGTTAATGGCAGTGAAACAGCGCGCTGGCCGGGTAACCTCAGCTTGCGGTTGGGCGGCCTCAATTTTCCGCGCTTGCTCAGCGATTGCCGCGAGATTGCGTTTTCAGCCGGATCTGCTTGCGGCAGCGGCACTGGTGCACCCAGCCGGGTTTTGAGCGCCCTCGGTCTGGACGCAGGCCAGGCGCGCAATTCGATCCGCTTGGGGTTCGGTCGCTACACCACTCGTGAAGATGTTGAGCAAGCTTGCCATAGGCTTGAGGCGGCAGCTGTGGCACAGGGCGTTTGATGATCCAGGTCAATTTCATAACCACCGCAGGCGAACGGGTTGAAGTCATCGCCAAACCCGGATCGCGGCTGCTCGAAATCGCACAGAACGCCGACATGCCGCTGGAGGGCACCTGTGAGGGGCAGATGGCCTGCTCGACCTGCCACGTGATCGTCGCACCAGACTGGTTCGGCAAACTCCCCAAAGCGAGCGAGGACGAGGAAGACATGCTCGATCTTGCGGCCAATGTTGCCCGCACCAGCCGGTTGGCTTGCCAGATCGAACTGACGGCGGAACTGGACGGACTTGAAGTGCGAATTCCGGGGGAAAGCCGCAACATGCAGCGGCGCTGACCCTTGGCTCAGGGATTCTCCCCCTGCTAGGGCGGCGCCAGCATGACCACCGACAAGCCGACTGACCCAGATCCCTTTGATACCATCGTTGACGCGCCGTTCGATTCGGCGCTGTCTGAACGCTATCTGGTCTATGCGCTGTCCACGATCACTGCGCGGTCGCTGCCCGATCTGCGCGATGGGTTGAAGCCGGTTCACCGCCGCCTGCTGTGGGCGATGCGGCAGTTGAAGCTCAATCCGAACGATGCGTTCAAGAAATCGGCCCGCGTGGTCGGCGATGTGATCGGCAAGTATCACCCGCACGGCGATCAGTCGGTCTATGATGCGATGGTCCGGCTCGCGCAGGATTTTTCGCTGCGTTATCCTTTGGTCGAAGGGCAGGGCAATTTCGGCAATATCGACGGCGATAACGCCGCCGCCTATCGCTATACCGAAGCCCGCCTGACCAAGACCGCGATCCATCTGATGGCCGGGCTGGACGAAGGCACCGTCACTTTCATCCCGACCTATAATGGCGAAGAGGAAGAGCCGGAGATCTTCCCCGGCATCTTCCCCAACCTGCTCGCCAATGGCTCCAGCGGGATCGCGGTCGGCATGGCGACCAATATCCCCAGCCACAATGTAGCCGAGATCATCGACGCGACGCTGCTGCTGATCGACAACCCGCAGGCCCTGCAGAGCGAACTGATGCAGCATTTTCGCGGGCCGGATTTCCCGACCGGCGGCGTGGTGGTGGAAAGCGCGGCGACGATCAGCGCGGCTTACGAGACCGGCAAGGGCGCGATGCGGGTGCGCGGGCGTTTTTCGACCGGGCGTGGGTCCGACGGGTTGTGGGAAGACACGGGCATCGAAAAGCTGCCCGGCGGGCAATGGCAGCTGGTCATTACCGAAATCCCCTATCAGCTCCAGAAGGGCAAGCTGATCGAGCAGGTCGCGCAGCTGATTGCCGACAAGAAGCTGCCGATCCTCGAGGATATCCGCGACGAGAGCGACGAGGTGATCCGGCTGGTCTTCGTGCCCAAAAGCCGCAACGTCGATCCCGAACTGCTCAAGCAGAGCCTGTTCAAGCTGACTGATCTGGAAACGCGGTTCAACCTCAATCTCAACGTGCTCGATGCCAGCCACACGCCGGGGGTGATGGGGTTGGGGCTGCTGCTGCAGCAATGGGTGATCGCCCAGATCGACATCCTGCTGCGCCGCACCCAGCACCGGCTGGACAAGATCGCTGACCGACTTGAGCTGCTCGACGGCTATATCATCGCGTTCCTCAACCTTGACCGGATCATCGAGATTATCCGGACCGAGGACGAGCCCAAGGTGGTGATGATGGCCGAATTCGGCCTGACTGATCGGCAGGCCGAAGCGATCCTCAACATGCGGCTGCGCAGTCTTCGGCGGCTTGAGGAAATGGAGCTGCGGCGCGAGCGCGATACTTTGCTGGCCGAGAAGGAGGAGCTGGAAAAGCTGCTCGAAAGCCCGGCTCGCCAGCGCACCCGGCTGAAGCGCGATCTGACCAATCTGCGCAAGGATTACGGCGAGGACACGCTGCTTGGCCGCCGCCGGACCACGATTGCCGAGGCCGCGCCGACGATCGAATTCAGCATGGATGCGATGATCGAAAAGGCCCCGGTTACGGTGATCCTTTCGGCCAAGGGCTGGGTCCGCGGCGCATCGGGCCACGAAGCGCTCGACAAGGATTTCAAGTTCAAGGAAGGCGATGGCCCGGCCCATGCGCTCCACGCGCAAACCACCGACAAGCTGCTGATCGCTTGCGACAATGGCCGGTTCTATACCCTCGGCTGCGATAAGCTGCCATCCGCGCGCGGGTTTGGCGAGCCGATCCGGACGATGATCGACATCGACGCGGGCGCAGAAATCGTTGCGCTTTTGGTCTATCGCCCCAAAGCGCAGTTGTTGCTCGCCAGCAATGCCGGGCGCGGGTTTGCGGCAGAGGCAGACGAACTGCTGGCCGAAACCCGGAAAGGTCGGGGCGTGATGACCACCAAGCCGGGGGTCAAGCTCGCCGTGGTGCGCGAAATCCCGCCCGAACACGATCACATCGCGGTTGTGGGTGACAACCGCAAGCTGGTGATCTTCAGCCTTGAGGAACTGCCGGTGCTGGCCAAGGGCCAGGGCGTGACCCTGCAACGCTACCGCGACGGCGGGCTGGCCGATGCGACTACGTTGAAGCTTGACGAAGGCCTAAGCTGGAAGATGGGCGGCGATACCGGCCGGATCCGCACCGAAGGCGACATGATGCTGTGGAAAGTCGCGCGCGGTGCGGCGGGCCGGATGCCGCCGACGGG
>CALMBN010000283.1 GCA_937860195.1 uncultured Novosphingobium sp. | reverse complement strand
GGCCACCGGAATGCGCCCTTCACGGACATCGGTCACAGTGTTGGCAATGAAAGTCTTCCAGTCATCCGGGACCATGAACAGATCGGTTCCGGCGATGACAGCCTGCGGACAGTGATCGCGCTGGCAACCGGGAATCTGTTCGATTGCATTCCAGTCCGATACGATCAGCCCGTCAAAACCCAGTTTCTGTTTGACGACCCCGGTCACCATCGCCCGGTTGCCGTGCATCTTGCCGAACGGAACCGTGCCGCCCATGGTCCAGCTGTTGTAGCTGATCATCACGGTTTGCACCCCGGCATCAAGCGTCGCGTAATAGCCCGCGCCATGGATAGCGGCGTAATCCGTTGCGCTCGCGCGGGTTTCGCCCTGATCGACCCCATTAAAGGTCCCGCCGTCACCAGCGAAGTGCTTGGCGCTTGCCAGAACATCACCATCGCCGTTCAATGTGCCTTGCAATCCGCGGACGAGGGCTGCGCCAAGCCGCGCCACGATCGCCGGATCGCTCGAATAGCTCTCATAGGATCGGCCCCAGCGCTGATTCTGGACCACCGCCAATGTTGGAGCGAATGCCCAGCCGATGCCGGTCGCGCGCACTTGCCGCGCGGTGGCTCGTCCGATCTTTCGGACCAGCTCGGGATCGTTCGCAGTGCCAAGCCCGATATTGTGCGGGAACATGGTGGCGCCGCGCACATTGTTGTGGCCGTGAACCGCGTCCGTGCCCCAGACAATCGGGATTTTGACGGACATATCTGTGGAGAGCGATGCCCGGCCGTATTCGGCAGCAAGCGCGGCCCATTCGGCTGCAGAAGCCGCCCGCTTGCCTCCGGGGTAACCACCACCACCGTTCAGAATTGAGCCGATGTAATACTGCCCGACTTCAGCGGGTTTGATCGACAGGATCGAGGGCTGGGTCATTTGCCCGACCTTCTGTTCCAGCGTCATTCCAGCAACGATACCGGCGATCTTTCGTTCGGTGGCGGGATCTGGCTTGCCCGTAGGCTGACGGCCCGGCCAGGCCGCAATTGCCTTGGCTTCATCCTCAGTCCAGCCTTGCCCCGGACCAAGCTGGCTTCCGGCAGTGCAGGCGCCGAGCCCGAGCATTGCTGCGACTGCAATCGGATACGATGATCTCACCGGCAAGTCCCGCCTCATCAAATAGTTCAGTTTCGCCGGTTTCCGCGCCGCTCGGCCGTTTCGCCCTCATTCGGTTCCCGCCCCTTTGCACAGGGCAGGAACCATCACGAAACGACCGGCGCGACCAATGCGGCGCGGATTGGGCTATCAGGTCAGAACTTGTAGCTTGCGCCAAACAGGAACTGGCGACCGTATTTTTCATAGATTTCCGGCAGGTAGTCGCCGCCGGTTGTGCGCGGCCCGCCGCCATCGACACCCAACCGGGTGCGATACGGCGAATCGGTCACATTGTTGGCCTGCAACAAGATCGACAGGCCGCTCAGCGACGATCCTTCAGGGAAGGAATAGCCGATCTGCGCGTCGAGCTGGGTATCGGCAAGAATTTCGAAGCCATTGCTGAGATTCAAAGCCTCGAGGACTTGAACCTGTGGTCGACTAGCTTTACGGACGCGGATATGGCTCCCATTGGTAAGCTCAAGAAGCTCAAGCGGTTGAATCTCGACAAGACCGAGATCACCGACATGGGGCTCGCCAATTTGAAGGAACTCGAAAACCTCGAGTACCTGCATCTCGGCAGCCTGATGTATCTCACCGATGCAGGACTCGCCGAGCGCTTCGAGCGTTGTCGTTTCGGGGTTTGTGCCGTCCACGTAGACCCCGAGCGTTGCCG
>CALMBN010000282.1 GCA_937860195.1 uncultured Novosphingobium sp. | reverse complement strand
GGAAGCTGTGCTCGCCGTCCCTGGTGGTGGCTTTGATCGCTGCGGAACGAGCGGCGCTGTCGGCCATCTTGATGGCAAACAGCCCGCCGCCCACCAGCGCCACGCCACCGATCAAAAAGGCCCGGCGTTTCACGCCTTTGCGCTTGGCGGGCGGAACTTGCGGCGCGGTCGATGCGGTCTCGCTCATGTCAGCCTCCTCAAGCCCGGACTGCGGCGTGGATCGCGGCGCGGATGCGGGGATAAGTGCCGCAGCGGCACAGGTTGGTCATCGCTGCATCGATCTGTTCGTCGCTGGGGTTTGCCGTGGTTTTGAGCAGTGCAACCGCCGCCATGATCTGGCCTGACTGACAATAGCCGCACTGCGGGACCTGCGCTTCGATCCAGGCCTGCTGGACCTTGTGCAGCGTACCGTCCGCGCCTTTCAGGCCTTCGATCGTGGTGATCGACGTGCCCGCTGCGCTGGCCAGCGGGACCGCGCACGACCGTGTGATCTGGCCGTCGATGTGAACCGAGCAAGCCCCGCAAGCTGCAATCCCGCAGCCGAACTTTGTGCCGGTCAGCCCCAGCTCTTCGCGCAGGGCCCAAAGCAAAGGGGTATCGGGCTCGGCTTCAAGCGAAACTGCCTTGCCATTGACTGTCAGGCTGGTCGCCACCGGCTGTCTCCCGTTCGTGTTTGCAACTGAATAGCAGGCCAGTCAGCGCAGCGCCAGTGGCGGTCAGGCTATGGCCATTTCTCCTGCAGCCTGGCAAAATTCTCCACCGCAAAGGCCGCTCCCAGCACCGGATGGGCAAAGCTCATCTTAACCTCCTGGCGATTGGGCCAGGTCGGGCGCCATTCGTCTTCGGACAGGATCACGTCGGGACCGATCGGATTGTCGGGAAAGCACTGCATTGCCGGCTGGAGGTGCGCAACAGTGTGTGCCCAGCCAGTCTCATAGTCGGCTTGCCATTGCATCATGTAGTTGAGCCGCTTGATCTTCCAGACAAGTTCACCAGCAGTATTGGCCTCGCGAACGTAGTCGTTCTCATAGAGTCCCGCCTCCCAGAACTGCTGCGGCATCCCTTCGGGCAGCGAATCGAGAATTTCGTCGTGCCAGCCCCCGGCCAGCACGCCGCGGAACCGGCCCTTGGCGCTTCGGCGATCCGGAGCAACCGTGATCACGTCCTGGAACTGGAAATGATCGAGCAGCAGGCCCTTGACCGGACCTCTGCGCCCACCGGTAAACAGGTTCTGGAACCAGGTGCCATAAAGCCGGACGATCCCGGCATGGCCGCGGTATTCGCCCGAGAGGAACACCACCGCGCCGTCATCCGAAAACAGCGCAGCAACCTCCTCGGGCCGGTTGTAGTCGATGTAGTAGCCATAGGAATTCTGCAAGCGGCGGATCGCATTGGTATCTTCCAGCTCGTTGACGCGGGATTCCAGCGCAGCAAGGCGGGCTTCGGTATCGGCCATGTTCGACTCTCCCATATTTGTATGCAATGCTAACAATCGGGAGCAATTTGGCGAGAGGAAAATGCATGTCCGATTGGCAAAACCGGGTTGCTTTCATCACCGGCGGGGTTTCAGGGCTGGGGCTGGGGATCGCCAAGGCCTGTTCGGATGCGGGGATGCGGCTGGCGCTCAGCTATCGCAACGAAGACTACCGCGCACAGGCGGCACAATGGTTTGCAGCGGGCGGCCGTGAGGAACCGCTTTGGGTCAAGCTCGACGTGCTGGACCGCGCGGGCTGGGCGGCAGCGGCCGATGCGACCCAGGCGCACTTTGGCGAAGTCCACGTGCTGATCAACAACGCCGGGGTTTCGGTGTTCGGCGATACCGCCGAAGCCAGCCATGCCGATTACGACTGGATCATGGGAGTCAACTTTGGCGGGGTCGCCAACGGGATCGTCGCGTTCTTGCCCAAGCTGAAAGCGGCGAGCGGGCGGCGGCATGTCACCAACGTGGCTTCGATGGCCGGCTACCTTTCCGGCCCGCAGGCCGGGATCTATACCGCCAGCAAGTTCGCGGTGCGCGGGCTGACCGAAAGCCTGCGCTATAATCTGGTGCCGCTGGGGATCGGTTGCTCGCTGGTCTGCCCGGCCCTGATCGCGACCAACGCATGGGATTCGGCATTCCGCCGCCCGCAAGAATTTGCAGGGAGCGGGTTTGGTGACGTGGACAAGGCTGAACTGACCAGCTTTGGCGCGATTTTCAGCGCTGGAATGGATCCGCACGAAGCCGGGCGGCGGATCGTGGCCGGGATGAGCGCGGGCCTCGGCCTGATCTTTACCCACCCCGAATTCGCCGAAGATTTCAAGGCGATCTACGAAGAAAGCCTCGCTGCCTTGCCCGATGAGCAGGCCCCGCCCGAACGGCTCGAAGTCGAACGAATGCGCCGCGCGGCAAACAGGGCGGCGCTGGAAGGCAAGGCCATCAGCATCAGGGATCTGTGACCTGAATGACTTTTCCTTCGTTGTCGTCACCCTGAACTTGTTTCAGGGCCCATCGTGCTGCCAAACTCAATTGTCGAGACGAGGCGCAAAGCGGCCACCATGCCTGTGGTTCCCTCAATTGGGCCTGCGGCGAAATGGGTCCTGAAACAAGTTCAGGATGACTGTCCTCAGGTTCGGCGCTAGCTTTGCGAAAAAGGGAGACCACCCATGTGCGATGACCTGACCGCAATTGAAGAAGAAGCAGCCCTTGCCGCCAATGGCCTAAGCCGCCGGGATTTTGCCGCGCTGGGCGGGGCCGGGTTGCTTGCCGGGGCATTTGCAGCACCTGCTGATGCCAAGGATGTGATGGTGGTCCAAGACACCGTCAGCATTCCCACTCCTGATGGGACCGCCGACGCCCTGTTTTTTCGTCCGGCCAAGGGCAAGCATCCTGCGGTGATCCTGTGGCCCGATATCGCCGGGGTCCGCGAAGCCTACCGCCAGATGGGCATGCGGCTGGCGGCGAACGGCTATGCAGTGCTGGTAGTCAACCAGTATTACCGCAGCGCCAAAGCCCCGATCATGAACTCGATTGCGGAATGGCGCACGCCTGCTGGGCAGGAGAAACTCAAGCCGATGATCGGTGCGCTCTCCGCCGATGGGATCGTCCGCGATGCCAAAGCGTTTGTGGCGTGGCTCGACAAGCGGCGCGAGGTCAACAAACGGCGCGGGATTGGCACCAGCGGCTATTGCATGGGCGGTCCGTTCGCTGTCCGCACCGCCTGGGCCGTGCCGAACCGGGTCAAGGCTGCCGCATCGTTCCATGGCGGGGGCCTGGTCACCGACAAGGCTGATAGCCCGCACAAGTTGCTCGCTGCATCCAGGGCGAGTTACCTGATCGCAATCGCCCGCAACGATGATGCCAAGGCTCCAGCCGACAAGGATACCTTTCGCGAGGCCGCCAAGGCCGCTGGGCGACAGGCTGAGATCGAGGTCTACAACGCCGACCATGGCTGGTGCACGCTTGATGCCCCGGTTTACGACAAGGCCGAAGCCGAGCGCGCCTGGGCGCGGATGCTGGTGTTGTTCGGAAAGCTTTAGATCAAGACCACCAATAGCAGGTCGCGCGCATCTCGATGCTGACCCGCGGCGGGGCATCGGCCGGGGCGAGCGGATCATCGAAGGCGACGTGCGGCATGCAGTGCGCTCGCCCGGGATCGCTGTCATTGGTCTTGAACAGCACTGCTTCGTCGGCGCTCAGGTTTGAGTAGAAGTGCCAGCGGTGTGCAGGATTGTGCGCCACGACCCATGATTCGAACGACCACTCCGGCGCAGGGGCTCCGGCGGCATTGGCGGGCGGATCGAAGATTGCATCGGCGACGATCAGGTCTTCGCTGGCGACCGTGCGCACATCGCACAGTGCCAGTGGAATGTCTTGCGGCGCGGGGCTCAACGCGCGCCACAGATTGTAGGCGGCGCAGCGTTTGAACGCCCGGCCACCCGCGCCGCGCGTTGCGAACTGGGCAGCAGTTGCATCGTTGATATCGATATGGACGAAACGCGCAGGATGCGAATTGTCGCTGCTCCCGGCCTTCCCGCTCTTTTCCGAGTAGCGTAAAATTCCCGGCGCCGTGACTTGAACCTCGTCGGCTCCGGTCAGGGCCTTGATCAGCGCTGCTACCTCATTCCTGTGGATTGCTTCGAGCGCGGCGCGGTCGGTCCAGTCGGTGATCGCCGATTGGTGGCGGACCAACTGGAAGCCCTCGCGATCTACAGTGGCATCGAGCGTCCGGGCATCGCCGACTGGCATGGCCCTGAGATCGAGCGGCACCTGGTCCTTCTCATGCGCGTTGGCATAGTAGAAGGGCCGGGAGCCGTCCTTGGCGACATAGGCGATTTGTGCGATCCGTTCGGTCATCCCCGCACTTTGGACGCATCGAAGGTTTCCAGTCCAGGTTTGAAGGTCTTTTCGTCCAGAAACTGCCGGGTCGCTTCCTTGCGGGCCGCTGCACCGCCAAAGCTGTGCAGCGCTTCCTGGGCGCGGATCTGGTATTCCAGACCATTGTCATAGGTCATGTCGACCATCCGCCGCACGGCCCACTTGGTAGCCCGCAGCGCGTGGGATTCCTTCTTCTTCAGCACCTCGCAGATTTCGAGGACGCGGGCCAGCAGTTGGTCGGCGGGTACTGCTTCGGTGATCAGGCCCTGCTCCTCGGCCTGTTTCCCGGTCAGGTTCTCTCCCATCATCGCGTGATACATCGCCTTGCGGAACGGCATCAGTTCCTGCGCAACCTTGCTCGCCCCGCCGCCCGGAAGAATGCCCCAGTTGATTTCGCTGAGGCCGAACTGTGCGTCTTCACTGGCAATTGCGATATCGCAGCCGAACAATGGGCCATAGCCGCCGCCAAAGCACCAGCCGCCGATCATCGCCACGGTTGGCTTTTCATACCAGCGCAGCCGTTCGAACCAGCCATAGCTTTCGCGCTGGCTCTTGCGGATCGCGCCGAGGCCTTGTTCTTCGGTTTCGCGGAAGTATTCCTTCAGGTCCATCCCAGCGGTCCAGGCCTCGCCCTCGCCGCCCAGCACCAGCACCTTGACGTCGTCGCGGAATTCGAGCTCTTCCAGCACCGCCTTCATCCGGCGGTTGAGCTTGGGGCTCATGCAATTGCGCTTTTCGGGACGGTTGAACTTGACCCAGGCGATCCCGTTCTCGACGGTGAAGGCAACGGTATCAGCTTCGGCGCGGTCGGTGGTCATGGCAGTCTTCTCCAGCGATTCGATTGCTATGCCCCATAACAACACGGATTGCTATGCGCAATAGCTATTGCTAAGGGTCGCCACATGAAGGATCCGTTGCTTGACCTGCCCGGCTATTCGCTGCGCCGTGCCGCTGCCGCCGTGATGGGCGAATTCGTTGCCCGGCTGGAACCACTCGGGCTGCGTCTGTCCGATGTTTCGGCGCTGTTGCTGGTCGGAGCCAATCCCGGGGTCACCGCCAGCCAGCTTGGCCGGATGCTCGACATCCAGCGCGCCAACATGGTGCCGATGATCGCCCGGATGGAAGCTGCGCGCCTGCTCTTGCGTCAGCCGATTGACGGCAAGAGCCACGGCTTGCGGCTGACCGAGATCGGGCAGGCACGTCTGGCGGAGGCGCAACGCGTGATCCACGGTTTCGAAGCCGAACTGATGGAGCGGGTCCCGCAAGCACACCGCGAGCACTTCAAGCCTGCGCTCGACGCGTTGTGGCGGGATTAGCCTGCCGCCGCACGCAGCAACCCGGCATTGTCTTCGATCATTTGCCGGACCGAGCGCGCCGGGCGGCCGAGCAACCGCGTGACATCGCCCGAACAGACTTCGAGGAACCCTTCGCGGATTGCCTGCCCGAATGTGACCATATCGTCACTGTTCCACGGAATGCCGCCCACAGCCAGGTCGTCAACCGGGCGGCGGGGAATGCCCATGGCATCGAACATGGCGTATTGTTCTTCGTCGCTGGTTGAAATGTATTCCAGCGGCACTCCGGTGATTTCAGCCATCAAGGCAGTGACATCGGCGAAATCCTGAAGCTCGGGTCCGGTGATATTGTATGTCCGGTTTTCGTGACCGGTTTCGTCCAATACAGCGACTGCACAAGCCGCGCAGTCGTCGCGCCAGACCATCGCTTCGCGGCCCAGGGCCGAATTGCTGAACCACTTGCGGCTGGCCATCACCCCCGGCCCGGCCATCACGATCATCGCATCGGCATAGTGTGCATCGCGCAGAAAGGTGTGGGCCATGCCGCTGGCCCTGATCAGGCGTTCGGTTTCAATGTGATCGTGGCGCACTTCGGCCGGGTTGGCCGGGTCGTCGATCCCGATGAAACTGGTGTAGGCAGCATGGACGACCCCGGCTGCTGCTGCCGCCTCGATCGCCGCTTTGTGTTGAACGACGCGTGCGCCAACCCGGGTGCCCGAGATCAGCAACAGCTTGTCCGCGCCCCGCATTGCCGCGCTGAGTGATTCGGGCTTGTCATAGTCGCCATACCGGACCTCGCAGCCCAGCGCCGCCAGATCGGCGAGCTTGTCGGGGCTGCGGCTCATCAGGATCAGGTCGCCCGCGCGACCGCGCGCAATCAGGCCCTGCGTGGCGAGGCGGCCGTACTGGCCCGATGCCCCGGTGATCGCGATCCTGGTCATGTCCTGGCCGCATCCAGCTGCGCCTGAGGAACCCACCAGCCATGGACTTGCGGGCGCAGGCGGTGCGGAATGCGGATGCTCGCAACCGGTCCCTTGCTGATCGCTCCAGCTTCCAGCACCCAGGCGAAGTGTTCGAAGCTGTTCTCGCCGATCTGATGATCGACGAATACAATCAGCCAGCCATCATGGTCGGCGCTCGGCACATGTACCGGTTCGTTGTAGCACCAGCCCAGCTCCATCGGCAGGGCATTGGTGACCTGCGGTGCAGAGCCGGACATCCCGTCAAGCCGGACCAGCAGGTTGAACATCGCGCCGACCGGGCCGCCAAACACCGGCGGGCCTTTCATCTCGGGGTCCATCGTCAACATGAAACCGAAATCAAAGGGGCGACCCTGCTTTGCCGCCGGAATGACCGGGAAGTCACCCGGCGGGCCGACCACACTTTCGAGGACATCGCCCGCAGGCCCCTTGGGATCGACCGTCCAGCGGGTCAGCCCGCCCTGAATTTCCCACGGCATCAGGTTGATGCCCGAAGGCTCGCGGATGAAGGCGAAGGCGTTGGTATTTGACAAGCACTGGTCGAAGTGCAGCAGACCATCGCAGTCTTCCCACGCGTTCATCATGTGATAGGCGTAAACCCCCTTCGGGCCCTTGAACCACTTGATTTCGCTGACTTCGCCGTAGCGCGGCATCACGCCAAGCCATGATTCCAGTTCGGGCTGGTGGTGCCAGTGCTCACCACCGGCCTTCAGCCGATCGAGATCGCTGGTGGTCGGGTAGATCGGGAACAGTGCGTAGTTTTCGCTTACGGTAAAATCGTGCATCATCGCGCAATAGGGTGCGTCGAACCATTGCTCTGACTTGAGCGTACCGTCCGCGCCGACCACGCAATAGGCCACTTTGGTGCTGGCCGGACCATCGGCTTCATAGCCATAGAAAAACAGCTCGCCAGTGTCGGGATCGACCCGGACGTGGGCGGTCATCGTCTCGCTTTTGAGCTTTCCGCCGAAGTCATGGCTGCCCAGTGTTTCGAGAGTGATCGGATCGATCCGGTATGGCCGCCCGTCTTCCTTGGCCATCAGCAGTTTCCCCGCGTGCCAGACCGGTGTGGTGTTGGCGACGGTTCGATCAACGCCCTGCATGTCGGGATCATCGGTGAAGGGATTGCGATATTTCCCGAACCGTGCCCGGCCCAGGTCCAGCTCGGCCAGGTGCCGTGCAGTATCGACGAATTTCATCGCAAAATCGACTGTGCCATCGGGGTTGAATGACAGGCGGCTGACCATCCCGTCGCCCGACAAGGTGTGATCGTCGGCGAACTTGGGTGGATAGGCCGGATCGGGCACAGCACGGTAAAAACTGCCGCGAATCTCTGCCGGGATCACCCCGCTGATGTCCAAATCAGTGAAGGCCACGTCCAGCCCGACCGGTTCATTCAGTCCGATGAAATAGGGGGTCTGCGGAAATTCACCCATGATCCTAATCCTAACAATTGTTAGCGTTTATGTAGCGTGGCAACAGCGCTGCACAAGCCCAAAAAAGTGGGGTCGCCGTCCCATCGGATGGCGACCCCTAGAGGGTGTCAGGTTTGTTGGATCAGAAGCTGCGCTTGACGGTCAGAGCCCAGGTGCGTGGCGAGCCAGGCACGCCGGTCTGCACGCCAAGGCCGCCGGTGACGTCCGAGACAGTCAGATAGTAGAACTTGTTGAAGACGTTCTGCACTTCAAGCCCCAGCTGCCAATCCTTGTCCGTGGTGGTGTAGGTCAGCCGGGCATTGCCGAGGAAGCGCGGTTCGACCCGGCTCCAGATGCTGTTGTTGGCATCGGTGAAGATTTCCGACTGGTATTGGCCATCGAAGCGGGCGCTCATGTTCCCGCCGGCCATCGACCAATCATACTGGACCCCGAAGCTATAGGTCCATTTGGGCGTATAGGCAGTCACATTGGTGATCGGGATATTGGTGCTGGCCAGAATGTTGGTGTATTTGAAATCAAGATAACTGAGCGAGCCATCAAGTGTCAGTCCGGTCGCCGGCTTGGCTCGTACTTCAAGCTCGAAACCCTTCACGTCAGCGGTGCCGGCATTGGCCGGCATCAAGCAAGGTGCCGCTGGGCAGCGGGTCAGCTGCAACTGAATGTCATTGTATTTGTTCAGGAATACAGCACCGTTCAACCGCAGCTTGTTGTCGAACAGGTCCGACTTGAAGCCCAATTCATAGGTGGTCAGCGTTTCCGGACGGAACGACTGCACCTGGTTGCAGTTGGGTGTCGGCGTGGGCGAGCAAGACGCCTGCGAAGGGCCGAAGAACGGCCGCGGATTGACGCCGCCGCCCTTGTAACCGGTAGCCACCGAGCCATAGACAAAGAACTCTGGCGAAATGCGATAATCGGTTTCGATCCGCCAGTCGGTGCGCTTGCCTTCGAACAGGCCGGTTACGTTGTAGAGGCCAAGCAGCAGACAGTTCGGCGCATTGCCGATCCCGGTTGGTCCGGCGGTCGGCGCTCCCAGGAAAAAGGCGCAGGGCAGCGGCCCAGGCACCGTTCCATCCGGATTGCTCCGGAAGTAGGTATAATCCTTCCGGTCCCATGACTGGCGAATGCCGGCGTTGATGCTCCAGGCATCGGTCGGGTGAAGAGTCCCGTTGAAATACAACGCCTTTGAGGTGGACGGGGTCTGGTCAGGGCCGTGGATGAAGTCGATCCCGGCATAGTTCAGGTCAACCCGGGCGGTATAGGTGCCCTTCTGATCGAAATAGAACCCGCCCAGGGTGAATTCGAACAATCCGTTCGCGACCTCACCGTTGAGCCGGAGTTCCTGGCTCCAGGCATAGTGATTCAGCTCGTTGTCGAGTTGGGCAATCGGCACAGGCGTTGCGTCCTGATCCTGCCCGAAGTTCGACTGGTATTTGCGGTAGGATGAGATCCAGACCACGTTCAGGCTGTCGCTGAGTTTTAGCTTGACGTTGCCGTGGACGCCCCAGCCAGTGAAGTTCTGGTTCTGGAGCGCAGCATAGGGCTTGAACGGCGCCTGGGTCGTCGGGGTCATCCCGTCGAGGAAGTTGGCATAGCTGATGAAGCGCCGGTCACCGCTATAGACAGAAGACGCCAGGGTATCACAGCTATTGGCACCAGCAGGCACAAATGCGCAGTTGACCGGTACCGGCAGCCCGTCCTTGCCGATCAACCACGCCCCGCCATTGGCATTGGTGGCAGGATTGACAACGGCCGGGTTGAACGGATTGGGGTTACTCGCCGTCGGCCCGGGCCGGCCTGCGGCCAGCAGGACCGTTCCGGCCGGCTCTGACCGGTCACTGGTATAGTCTGCCGAGACGTTGATTTCGAGGTTGTCACTTGGCATCCAGCGCAAGGCGAGCCTGGCCGCAACAAAGGATTGTCCGCCCTGGGTGCCGACCACCGGATTGCCGCCCCGGGCATTGTTGGCGGGGACGTTTGAGGTTGGGTGGCTGACCCCATAGTCGAGCAGCGTAACATAGCCATCGCGGCTTTTGGCAACACCTGAAACGCGTGCGAACAGGTTTTCACCAAGCTTCAAATCGGCCGTCGCGCGCAAATCGATCCGGTTGTACGAACCATAGGTGACCGCGATCGAGCCTTTGCCCGATCCATCGGGCTTGGCGCTGAACAGCTTGATTGCCCCGCCGATCGAGTTCTTGCCGGCGAGCGTGCCCTGCGGCCCCCGCAGCACTTCGATCCGGTCAAGGTCCATCAGGTCGAGCAGCGAGCTCGACAGGGTCGGGATGTAGACATCGTCGATGTAGACGCCGACGCCAGGATCAACTGCATAGTTGAAGTCGGTCTGGCCAACGCCGCGAATGAATGCGATCAGCCCGGAACCGCCGTTTTGTGGTTGCGGACGCAACACCACGTTCGGGGCCTGTGCTGCGATCTGCGAAATATCGGTCTGACCGCGCGCTTCAAGCATTTCAGAGTTGACCGCGGTGATCGCGATCGGGGTGTCTTGCAGGCGCTGTTCGCGGAACTGCGCGGTCACCACGATTTCCGGGTTCGCTGTGGTGTCTGCTTCATCCTTGGCTTCCTGCGCAAATGCAGGTGCCGCGCTCATGGCTGCCAGTGCAATTGCGCTGATCGCAGCATATTGACGAAGTTTGGTCATTGCCCTCATCCTCCCTCTCTCGATGTCCGGCTTATTGTAAGCCTTGCATACAGACTATCACATCCATGAAGAATTCAAAGAGGCGAATTGCCGGATGTGGAAAAGGTCAAATTCAGGAAAATTCTTCTGTGTCGACAGTGGCTTGGATCATCGGGCCATAGCGCGGCCCGGCGACAGTGTGGCGATTGATCAGTGCATCGAGTTCGACAAGGAGTTCGGTCGAAGGCACCCAGTCATGGCGAGCGATGTTCTCAGCCAGGTGCGCCTGATCGGCCGAGCCGGGGATCGCCACTACATGCGCGCCCTGCGCCAGCACCCAGGCTAGACTGAGCTGGGCAGGGCTTGCGCCTTCGCGCGCGGCGATGGCATTGAACCGGTCGATCAGGCCCAGATTGATGGGCCAGTTCTCGGCATTGAAGCGCGGCATGGTGCGGCGCAGGTCTTTTTCCGGCAGCGCCTCAACATCGCGTACCCCGTTCGCCAGCACCCCGCGCCCGACCGGGGAGAATGCGACAAACGTGATGCCAAGCTCGGCGCAGGTATCGAGGACGGCAATTTCGGGATTGCGGGTCCAGAGCGAGTATTCGGTCTGGACCGCCGCCATCGGGGTGACAGCATGCGCCTCACGGATATGCGCAGCGGACCATTCGGACACGCCGTAGCTCCCTATCTTGCCGGCCGCGATCAGCTCGCCCATTGTGCCGGCCATATCGGCAACCGGCACCTTGGGATCGAACCGGTGCATATAATAGAGGTCAACCCGGTCGGTCTGGAGCCGCTGGAGCGAAAGGTCGATATTGCGGTGAATGGCCTCAGGCGAGCAATCGATCCCGCGATTGGGGCCCTCGACCACAATCCCCATCTTCGTTGCAAGGAAGAACTCGTTCCGGCGGGTTTTGAGCGCCTTGCCCAATAGCGTCTCGTTGTGCCCCAAGCCATAGATATTGGCGGTGTCGAGGTGATCGTAGCCCAGATCGAGCGCCTTGTTCAGCAGCGCGATCGCATAGTCCTCACCCGGCGGCACCCCGTAGGCCCAGCTGAGCGACATGCAGCCCAGACCAACCGGATTGACCTGCCGCCCGCCAAGGGGTCGGCTCACGACCAGCCGTCCTGCGCTTCAAGCTGCGCGGCCAGCTCGCCAATTACCCGGTAGCAATCGAGCACCTGCGCCACCGAGCTGTTCGGTTCGCGCCCTTCGCGGATCGCCGCCACAAACTCGCGATCCTGCAATTCGATCCCGTTGTTCGAAACTGCCACTCCGGTCAGGTCGACTGGCTCTTCCTTGCCAGTGAACAGATCGTCATAGCGCGCGATGTAGGTCGCGCTGTCGCCGATATAGCGGAAGAAAGTGCCGAGCGGTCCATCGTTGTTGAACGACAAAGACAGGGTGCAGATTGCCCCACTTGCGGCCTGCAACTGGATCGACATATCCATCGCGATGCCAAGCTCGGGATGCTTTGGTCCCTGAACCGCGTTGG
>CALMBN010000281.1 GCA_937860195.1 uncultured Novosphingobium sp. | reverse complement strand
TCGCGGATATCGTCGCCGGCGCAACAGGCACCCTTGCGGGCACTCACCGCGCCCGCATCGTAAAGTTGCAGCGTCACGCCGATCACGTCGGCTCCGCTCCGCGCAGCAAGCGCCGCGACCACCGAACTATCGACCCCGCCCGACATCGCCACGACGATCCGCTTGTTCGCCAGCGGGCCATCGAGCTGGAACAGCGCGCCAGGATTGGAGAGAGAGGTCGCCAAAGTCATCGGCGCGGCCCTTACACTGCCTTCCGCACATGCGAAAGCATCGTTGGATTTCGGTAAGCATTCTCAACGCAAGGTAAAGCGCGGCTTTACCCGATCTTGACCTTGTATCCGTAGAAGCAGGTCCATGGAGTTCGCACCCGACCTTATGAACAGCCTGCGCGGCAAGTCTGCGCAAGATAGCTTCTGCGCCGAATCCGAAGCTGTACTATGGCCAGATCTGTTTGCCCGGTTCACGGCGGCTCACGCCTTGGCGGGTGAGCTGGCGCGTGGATCACGGGCCGATCGGATCAGCGCTGGCGGTTTTGCGAACTGGAAGTCGGCCCAGCCTGCGGGAGGCAATACCTCACGCGCTGTTAACCGAACACCTTTAGCAGATGGCAAAAGTGCCGGGTGCATTGCGTATGGCATCGCCAGCCAACCCATGGACGGCGGTCGAGGAAAATGATGATCGAGAACCAGAAAATCCGACCTGCGATGGTGATTGGGCCGCTCGGCGAACCGCTGACTGTCGATTCGCTGCCCGATCCCAGCACGACCCGCTGGGTGGTCCGGCGGAAGGCAGAGGTCGTCGCCGCAGTCAATGGCGGGTTGCTCTCGATCGATGAGGTCTGCGAGCGATACAGCCTGACGCTGGAAGAATTCGCTTCCTGGCAGCGCGCGGTCGACCGGTCGGGGATGCAGGGCCTCAGGGTTACGCGAATCCAGCATTACCGCGATCTTTACGAGCGCCAGCTCAAGTACTGAACTTTCCAGCACGAAAAGCAACGCAACGGCCGGGGCAATGCTCCGGCCGTTGCTGTTTGATCATGCGGTTTGACGGGGCCACTTGGCCGTTGGCCGAGGCTTGCATTGCTCTTGGCAAGTGAACCGCCTAAAGCGCGCTGACGCATTTTAACCGTCTGCCGCGCTTTTCCCGGCTTGCGGTCGGTGATTTAGCGTAGTAACACACTGCGGATCGGCTTGTTGCGCGGGCAACGCGCCTGACGACCCGGTCCGGGGGCGAAAGCGAACTGCGATGAACTACGAATCGACGATTCAGCCAGACTATGACGCAGACGACAACCCCTTGCTCGATCGCGAGGAGGATCGTCGTTCCAGGCGCAATCTGATCGTCAGCGGGGTTCTGTTGCTGATCCTGCTGGTCGGAATCGGCTATTTCCTGAGCCGCGATGGCGGAGCAGCCGCTGACGGAGACAAGAAGACCCAGACCCCGGTGGTTTCAGTGATCTCGCCAGGCCGCGGCACGATCGAAGGTACCATCACCGCCACAGGCACCCTCGCGGCGCGACGTGAATTGCCGATCGGGATTGCGGGCGAAGGTGGCCAGGTTGTGGCAGTACTGGTCGAACCGGGCCAGTGGGTCCGCGCTGGACAGGTCTTGGCGATAGTTGATCGTACGGTTCAGATTGCGCAGGCTTCGGGCCAGGCGGCTCAGATTCAGGTTGCCCGTGCCAATGCCGATCTGGCCGAGGCCAATTATCAGCGCGCTTTGAAATTGGTTGCCAAAGGCTTTGTTTCCAAGGCCGACATCGACCGTCTGCGCGCCACCCGCGACGGGGCATTTGCCCAGGTGCGGGTCGCTAGCGCCCAGTCGGGTGTAATCAGCGCACAGATGCGGCGGCTCAACGTGGTCGCACCAGCGGCCGGGCTGGTGCTCGAACGCAAGATTGAACCTGGCCAGATCGTTAGTGCCGGTTCCGGTGTCTTGTTCCGGCTCGCCCAGGGCGGCGAGATGGAATTGAAGGCCCAACTCGGCGAGGTCGAAATGGCCAAGCTTGCCCCCGGGGTCAGCGCGACGGTTGTTCCGGTCGGCACTGACAAATTGTTTGTCGGCCAGGTTTGGCAATTGTCTCCGGTGATTGACCCGGTCAGCCGCCAAGGCACTGCCCGGATCGCGCTGGCTTATGCTCCGGAACTACGTCCAGGCGGCTTCGCCACTGCAACCATCAAATCGGGCGCAATCGTCGCCCCGCTGCTGCCCGAGTCCGCGATCCTTTCGGACAATCAGGGCAACTACGTCTACATCGTGGACAAAGACAACAAGGCTCGCCGCCGTCCGGTCAAAACTGGCATGGTGACCGAAAAGGGTGTTGCGGTGATCGAAGGACTTGATGGAAGCGAACGGGTTGTTCTGCGGGCCGGGGGCTTCCTTCAGCCGGACGAATCTGTCCAGCCGCGCCCGGTCAAGGTCGGCTAGGCTCCGCGAGCGAACAAGGCAGAATCATGAACTTTCGCAATATATCGGCCTGGTCGATCCGCAACCCGGTGGTGCCGATCATCCTGTTCATCGGGCTGACGATCGCGGGAATTGTCGCCTTCATGGGGATGAAGATTCAGGCCGATCCCGATATCGAATTTCCGATGGTGATCGTCAACATTTCGCAGCCGGGCGCTGCGCCGTCGGAGATCGAGAACCAGATCACCCAGCGGGTCGAATCCGGAATCCGCTCGATCAATGGTGTACAGACGATTTCATCGACCGCGCGCGAAGGCAACAGCCAGACCACGGTCGAGTTCCAGCTCGGCACTGACGTTTCCGAAGCGGTAAATGAGGTCAAGAACGCAGTTGATCAGGTTCGCGGAGAGCTGCCGGACGGAATTCTCGAGCCGCAGGTGTTCAAGGCTAACACCTCGTCCAATGCCATCGGCTATTTCAGCGTCAAGGCTGACGACATGACGATCGAGCAGCTCTCGTGGTACATTGACGACACCATTGCCAAGCGGTTGCTGGCAATCCCCGGAATGGCCTCGGTCGAGCGCAACGGTGGGGTCGATCGCGAAATTCTGGTTGAGCTCGATCCGGCGCGGATGCAATCGCTGGGGGTAACCGCCAGCCAGGTAAACTCGGCGCTACGCCAAACCAACCTCAATACCGCAGGTGGGCGCGCCGAAGTCGCCGGGTCGCGCCAGTCGGTGCGCGTGATTGGCAATGCCAAGTCCGCCTTTGCGCTTTCGCAGACCGAAATAGCGCTTGGTGGCGGGCGGCGGATCAAGCTGGCGGATATCGCCACGGTCAGTGACCGCTACGGCGAACTTACTTCAAAGGCCCGGATGGATGGGGGCGAGGTGGTCACCTTCTCGATTTCGCGCGCGCGCGGGGAATCGGATGTCAGCGTCTATGATACAACCATGGCCGAACTGAACAAGATTGAAACCGAAACCGGCGGAGCAATCACCTTTCAGCGGCTCTCGACTGAAGTCGATGAGATCAAGACCCAATATGAAAGCTCGATTGCTGCAATGATCGAAGGCGCAATCCTGTCAGTGATCGTGGTGTTCTTTTTCCTGCGCGATTGGCGCGCGACGTTTGTGTCGGCGCTGGCAATCCCGCTTTCATCAATTCCGACTTTTTGGTTCATGGACTTGATGGGCTTCACGCTCAACACAATGAGCCTGCTCGCGCTCGGCCTGGTTGCGGGGGTGCTGGTCGATGACGCGATCGTTGAGATTGAAAACATCGTCAGACATATGCGGATGGGCAAATCCGCCTATCAGGCCTCGATCGATGCTGCGGATGAAATCGGGTTGGCGGTGGTTGCCACAACGTTTTCGATTGTCGCGGTGTTTTTGCCGGTCGGGTTGATGCCGGGAATTTCTGGCGAATTCTTCAAGAATTTCGGTCTCACCGTGGTGGCCTCGGTGCTGATGAGTCTGGCTGTGGCGCGC
>CALMBN010000280.1 GCA_937860195.1 uncultured Novosphingobium sp. | reverse complement strand
GCGTATGGGCGCGGGAGATGACTGGCGCGGGCGTCCCGGTGTTAGCCGAGCGTTCGCAATGGCAGAGCCACCACGCTTGAACTCCCTCCGTCGCTTCTTGCTGGAATGGAGTTAGCGGCCGGTGGCCAAACAAATCTCGACGCATGCCCAACTACCCTACCCAAAGCGTCGTCGAGTCCGGGCACAAAATGCGGCAACCCCGCGCCGGTCATTCGTCCTTTGCTCCACCCCGGCAGCGCCAGGCTGGCCGGGCTATCGGCGCATCGCGCTCCACACCACCCTGTTTCGCGCCGGCCGCCTGCACATCAGCAGCGATGGCATCCGCCGCCATCCCCCGCCGACCGGAATCGACAACCCTTCAGGCCGTATCCCGCCGCACCAGTGTCGGGGCCATTTCAACCGAGGGCGCAT
Organism: uncultured Novosphingobium sp.; assembly: GCA_937860195.1. Taxonomy (GTDB): domain Bacteria; phylum Pseudomonadota; class Alphaproteobacteria; order Sphingomonadales; family Sphingomonadaceae; genus Novosphingobium. The sequence continues at coordinate 6,513 of CALMBN010000280.1, read as the reverse complement.
CGGCCCCGCCGATCCGTTCGAACAGCGCAGTGACCATCGCTCTCGCGCCTTCGGCGATGTTCTGGCTGATTGTGGTGAGACGGGGGATGGTCTGTTCGGCCAGCGGCAGATCGTCGAACCCGGTGACCGAAACTTGCCCCGGCACCGCGATCCCGCGGTCGGCAAGCGCGCGGACGGCATGCATCGCGATCAGGTCTGATCCGGCGGCGATCCCGTCAATCTCGGCTCCGATCCGGTCGATGTGCCTGGCAATCTCTTCGGCCATGATGTCCGAGGCGAGGTGGGTGCTCAGCTGGAGCGGGGCAGGGAGGCCCGCTGCCTTGACCGCATCGCAGAGGCCAAGAAAGCGTTCGGACAATTCGGGCGCGACACTCTCACCCAGGAAGGCGAGCCGCTTGCGGCCCTGCTTGATCAGGCATTCGCCGGCCAGCTGCCCGCCCAGCCGGTTGTCGACCCCGACGGTGCAATGGACCTGGCCCGGCCGGTGGCTGCCCCAGACCACCATCGGTTTATACCACGCCGCAACCCGCTCGATCGCTTCGAACTGATTCGACTGGCCGATCAGCAGGACCCCGTCGAGCATCCCCGAATCGACGATTCGCTCAAGCCAGTCCTCGGCATCGGGGATTACCCGGCTGAGCATGATGTCATAACCGCTTTCAGTCAGGGCATCGGCCAGATGGCCCAGAATCGCCATAAAGAACGGGTCGGACAGGTGCTGGCGCTGTTCGTGACCCAGCGGCACGACCACGCCGATCACTTTGGTTTCCTGCACCCGCAGCCGCTTGGCCATCTGGTTGGGCCGGAACCCATGCAAGCGGGCCATGGCCTGGATCCGCTCGCGCGTTTCCTTATTGACCAGATCGGAATTGGCGAGCGCGCGCGACACCGTTCCAGCCGAGACTCCGGCCAATCGCGCCAGTTCAGATATATTGCGGATACGTCCCGGCGGTGATGCGTTTACGGTCATTGGTAGAGTTGCAACCCCAATATGCCCCGGCAATCCAGCCGCTTAAGGTGATGCGGTGCGATTCCGCCCGCTGTCAACCGCCCATGACACGCCCCAGCAGCCAGTTCCAGCCATCATTGTTGCGATTGTGACACTGCCAGGCAAAAATTGCAATCGATTGACGAAAGGCGTTGCAATCGATTGTTGTATGTGGCACTTCAACGCTCGACTTGCCATAGGGCAGGCGAATTTGGTCGTCCCAAGGGGAGAGGATTATGAAAAAGTTCACATTGAAGAGCTGCGTCTCGGCTGCGTCGATCGCGGCAATGAGCCTGATGGCGACGCCTGCATTCGCGCAGGATGCCGCACCGGCAGCCGCCGATGAAGAAGCTGTAGGCTTCGACGAAATCGTCGTCACCGCTTCGGGCCGTGACAAAACCAAGCTCAACAGCTCGGTTTCGGTCACCAGCGTCGATGCCAAGCTGGTTGATGCTTTCAAGCCCAGCTCTGAAGCAGAAGTGTTCCGCATGATCCCGGGCATTCAGGTTCCCGGCACTTCAGGCCCTGGTGGCAACTCCAACATCGCGGTTCGCGGTCTGCCGGTTGCAACCGGTGGTTCGCCGTTCGTGCAGATTCAGGAAGATGGCCTGCCGACCGTGCTGTTCGGTGACATCCAGTTCGGCAACAACGATTACTGGACCCGGTTCGACTCCAGCGTTGAGCGGGTTGAGTCGGTTCGCGGCGGCGGCTCGACCACCTTTGCCTCGCAGGCCCCGGGTGCGGTCATCAACTACATCAGCAACACCGGCCGGAAAGAAGGCGGCTTTGTGTCGCTGTCAAAGGGCGTCAACTATGACGAAACCAAAGTCGATTTCCGCTATGGTGGCTCGCTGACCGAAACTCTGCGCTTCCACATCGCCGGCCAGTTCAAATCGGGTCGCGGTCCGCTTCATGCCGATTTCAACGTTTCGGATTCGATCCAGGTCAAGGGCAACCTGACCCAGGAATTCGATGGCGGCAAGGGCTACTTCCGCTTGCTGTTCAAGGTCGCGGATACCAAAGAGCCGAACTACACGGGTGCCCCGGCGCTCGCCACCCTGACCGGCAGCAAGATCAGCAACGTCCAGCCGTTCCCCGGCTTTGACGGGCGCAACAGCTCGAACTATTCGATCTACAATCAGGACTTCCTGATCCTGGGCCGGACCGGCCAGCTTGAGCGTGTCGAAATGAGCGGGATCAGCACCAAGCAGACAGCGCTTGGCGGCCAGTTCCACTATGAATTCGACAATGGCGTCACGGTTGACAACAACATGCGCTGGTCGAAGATCAGCGGCAGCTTTGCTGCACCCTTCCAGAACACCAGCCGTGCCGCCGGCATCGTCGGTTCGACCTACAATGGTTCGACTGTCGGTTCGATCCGGTTCGCCAATGGTCCGCGCGCGGGGCAGACTTTCACCGGCACCTATGTTGATAACAACACCAGTGTGCGGACCAACATCCGCGATCTGGGCAGTCTCGCCAACGATCTGACTCTTGCGGGCAAGTTCGATGCCGGTGCGATGAAGGTCACGGCCCGGGCCGGCTTCTTCTATATGAACCAGGACATCGCGATGGACTGGCATACCAATGCCTCGCTGCGCGAAGTCAGCGGGGACAATCCTGCCCAGCTTGATCTTTACAGCACCACCGGGGCCAAGCTGACCCAGGACGGTATCTCGGGCTATAACAACAACTGGGGCAGCTGCTGCGCCCGTGACTATGACCTGTCCTACACCAACACCGCTCCTTACGCGGCGCTGGAACTGGACGGCGATCACTTTGCGATCGATGGCTCGGTCCGCTTTGAAAACGTCAGGGCATCGGGCAGTGGCACACAGGGCGGGGCGCAGTTCCTGGTCAACTCGAACGGGATTTTGATCCCGGCGATCACCAGCAATGGTCCGCGCGAAGTGCTCAACTACAGCCGCTCCTACACCAGCTGGACCGCAGGTGCGCTGTGGAAGGCGAACAGCAACACCTCGATCTTCGTTCGTGCTTCGCGCGGCGGTCGTTTCAATGGTGACCGGCAGACCTTTGGTGGCAAGATCGCCACTGACGGCTCGCTTTGCACCAGTGCGCAGGCTGCGGCCGGCACGCTGGGCTGCGCAGCTGATGGCGTTACGCCTTCGGTTGACTTCGTAAAGCAATACGAGCTGGGCCTGAAGAACCGGGGTGACCTGGGCGGCGCGCGCTATACGGTTGAGCTGACCGCACTCAAGGGCAGCTTCAAGCAGTCGACCTTCGAACTCTCGGCCACGCGTTGCCCCGGCGGCGCGGGCGGCTGCGTGATCGATGCGCGTTACAAGTCCTACGGGCTTGAATTCTACGGCACGCTCAGCGCCGGAGACTTCACATTGGTCAGCAACGCCACCTGGACCCGCGCAAGCAAGTCTGGTGTGTCGAGCACCGGTACACCGACCCCGTTCGCCCGTGCGCCTTACATGCCTGATCTGGTCTATACGATCCAGGCCAGCTATGATCTGGCTGAAAAGGCGACGCTCGGTGTCAACGTGACCGGTCAGTCGAGCATTATCGACGATGCCGGGCGGTCCTATCCGGGCGGCGCAATCATCGGCCTGAACCTGCGGGTCATGCCGATGCCGAACATCGAACTGGGGATCAACGGGTACAACGTGTTCAACCGTTACGACCTGCGCGGCAGCGGCGGGATTGCCGATGCTTCGGTATCCCCGATCGTGATCGGCACGGGCCCGGCGCTTGGCCGGACCTGGACTGCTTCGATCAAGTATAGCTTCTGATCGCAGGGGCGAACCCGAAACGGGGCGCTGAATTGGGGAGGCGGTCTGCGGACCGCCTCCCTTTTTCATTCGGCTCGACAGCCCCGCTGACAACGGCCAAGAAACAGCAATGATCACTCCGGCAGCCATCGACGCACAGGCCGCGCGCAGCCAGGGTTTTGCCTTGCATGCCGAGCAGCGCCTGATCGAGGCTGAGGCGGTTTTCGCCGCTGCCAGTGCGGCCCATCCGGCCGATCCGGGACTGGCTTTTGGCTTGGCTCAGACCCGTTATGAATTGGGCTATCCAGCCGCAGACCTGTTTGCACGGGTACGTCAACTGGCACCCGACAATCTTGATGTCGCCCGCAATCACGCGTTGGCGCTGATGTCCGAAGGCCATGTCGCTGCGGCCAGGGCGCTGCTCGAACCGATGCTGGCGCAGCGGCCCGATTGGCTTGATGGGCACAAGGCACTGGCGACTCTGGGCTGGACCAGCGGCAACCAGCAGGGCTTTGCCGATCACCTCGGCCTGGCGTGCCGTGCCCAGCCAGACAATCCGGCGCTGTGGCTGGCATGGTTCCGCAATCTGGCTCAAGCCCGCGAATGGCAGGCGGCGTATGAGGTGCTCGACGAGGCGGAGCGACACCTTGGGGCCACTCTGGCATTGCTGGTCTCGCGACTGTTCCTGGCGACCGAATCCGGGGATGCAGCACTTGCCGAAGTGCTGCTGGACGCGACTGCGGCAATCAAGGGCGATGTCACCAGCCTGTGCCGGATCCGCCACGCCTTGCGCCAGGGCGATGGCCGGCGGGCCGAAGCCGAGGCACTGCCGCTGACCGCTTCACGATCGGCCTCGCTCTATTGGCCCTACCTTTCGCTGGCTTGGCGGCTGCTGGGGGATGAGCGGGCAGACTGGCTGGACCGACCTGGCCAATTGATCCGCCAGTCTGAGGCGGGCTGGTGCCCGGCAGAACTGGCAGAACTGGCTGAGGTGCTGCGCGGGCTGCATGCGATGGCCCAGCCCTATATCGAACAATCGGTGCGCGGGGGCACCCAGACTGACCGGTCCGTGCTGCTGCGCCACGAACCTGTTTTGCAACGGATCAAGACCCGACTGCTCGAACTGCTCCGCGATTATGTTGATGGCCTGCCCGCGACCGATCCAAATCATCCGCTGCTGGGCGCGCCGCGCGGTGAATTGCTGATCGAGGGCAGCTGGTCGGTCCGGCTGGCGCGGCAGGGGTATAACGTGCCGCATACCCACGCGATGGGCTGGCTTTCGACCGCGTTCTACGTCGCGTTGCCAAGCGCGGATCAATTGGGCCCTGCCCCTGCCGGGCATATTGCCTTTGGTCAGCCCCCGGCTGAGCTGGGCCTGCCGCTGGAGCCCTATTGCACCATTGCGCCGACCCTGGGCCGGTTGGCGATCTTCCCATCGACAATGTGGCACAGCACCGTGCCGTTCGATGATGGCGAGCGGCTGGTGATCGCTTTCGACATTCGCCGCCCGCGCCGTTAAGGACCTGAACGATGCAAGACCAAAATTCGATCCGATCGGTGGTGATCGTTGGCGGCGGAACGGCCGGGTGGATGACCGCCGCTGCACTTTCCAATGCAATCCGCACCGGCTGCACGATCACGCTGATCGAAAGCGAAGAGATCGGCACGGTCGGGGTGGGTGAGGCGACGATCCCGCCGATCCGGACCTTCAACCAGTCGCTCGGCATCGACGAAAATGAGTTCGTTGCCGCCACCCAGGGCTCGTTCAAACTGGGGATCCAGTTCGTCGATTGGGGAAAGCTCGACCATTCCTATTTCCACCCGTTCGGAACTTTTGGCCGCGATTTCGATTTCCTGCCGCTTCACCAGTACTGGCTCGCCGCCAGGTTGCGCGGAGAAGCACCCGCGCTCGACGATCTGTGCATGGCCTGGGCTGCCGCCAAAACTGGCAAATTTGCCCAGCCGCTGGGTGATCCCCGTTCTGTCATGTCGACCTTTGACTATGCCTATCACTTCGATGCCGGCCTCTATGCCCGGTTCCTGCGCAAATATGCCGAAGCACGCGGTGTGGTGCGGATCGAGGGCAAGGTCGGCGATGTCGGGCTCGATGGCCAAACCGGCCACGTCAGCCATGTCACCATGCAGAATGGCCAGCGGATCGAAGGCCAGCTGTTCGTTGATTGCTCGGGCTTTCGCGGGCTGCTGATCGAAGGCGCGCTGGAAACCGGCTATCAGGACTGGCGGCACTGGCTGCCGTGCGACAGCGCGATGGCGGTTCCGTGCGAACGAACCGGAGCATTCACACCCTACACCCGCTCGACCGCGCGCGAGGCCGGGTGGCAATGGCGCATCCCGCTGCAGCATCGCACGGGCAATGGCCACGTCTATTGCAGCAATTTCATCTCGGATGATGAGGCTGCCAGTGTCCTGATGGCCAACCTGGATGGCAAGCCGTTGGCCGATCCGCGCAAGTTGAGCTTCGTGACCGGGCGGCGCAACTTGTTCTGGAACAAGAACGTGGTTGCTGTCGGGCTATCAGGCGGCTTCATGGAGCCGCTCGAATCAACCTCGATCCATCTGATACAGGCTGCGATTGCCAAGCTGATCGCGCTGTTCCCGGACCGCAATTTCGATCCCTTGGTGACCGACGAATACAACCGGCTGGCGATCGCGGAATTTGAACGGATCCGCGATTTCATCATCCTCCACTACAAGCTGACCAGCCGCACCGACAGTGAACTGTGGCGCTATTGCGGCGCGATGGAGGTGCCCGATACGGTCACATGG
>CALMBN010000279.1 GCA_937860195.1 uncultured Novosphingobium sp. | reverse complement strand
TTGAGGATCTCGGTGCCGCCGACCATGGCGTGGAGGTTATTGATTTGGAGCATCATTTACTTTCTGCGGAGTTGCTGGCGCGCGCAGCCAAAAATCTGCCACGAACCCCGATCAATGCAATTGGCGTCAGATAAACCCACGCGAAAAATGCTACCCAAAGGGCGATGCCTTCAATCGTCGTGTGACTGTCAAAACTTGGCGACATTGGAATTTCGCCAACCGCGATGCTCCAAATCGCCATGGGAATAGCAGTAAGGGCCCAAAGTCCCCACCAAAGCGCGTATACCAGTCTGCGTTCGTTCATCCGACCGACCCCTCAAGCGAAATACCCAGCAATTTCTGCGCCTCGACGGCGAATTCCATCGGCAGTTGCTGCAACACTTCCTTGGCAAAGCCGTTGACGATCAACGCGACCGCTTCCTCCTGCCCCAGCCCGCGCTGCATCGCGTAGAAGAGCTGGTCATCGGAAATCTTGCTCGTCGTCGCCTCATGCTCGATCTGCGCGGAGGGGTTGCGGACTTCGATATAGGGCACGGTATGCGCGCCGCACTCGCTCCCCAGCAGCAGCGAATCGCACTGGGTGAAGTTGCGCACACCTTCCGCCGTCGGGCCGACGCGGACGAGCCCGCGATAGGTGTTGCTGGACTTGCCCGCGCTGATCCCCTTTGAGACGATTGTCGAGCGCGAGCCGCGCCCCAGATGGATCATCTTGGTGCCGGTATCGGCCTGCTGGTGATTGTTCGTCACCGCGACCGAATAGAATTCGCCGACGCTGTTCTCGCCCGAGAGCACGCAGCTTGGATATTTCCAGGTGATCGCGCTGCCGGTTTCGACCTGCGTCCAGCTCACCTTGGAGCGCTTGCCCGAACAGAGCGCACGCTTGGTTACGAAATTGTAGATGCCGCCCTTGCCGTCCTTGTCGCCCGGATACCAGTTCTGGACGGTCGAATATTTGATCTCGGCATCGTCGAGCGCGACGAGTTCGACCACCGCCGCATGAAGCTGGTTCTCGTCGCGCATCGGCGCGGTGCAGCCTTCGAGATAGGAGACATAGGCACCCTCGTCCGCAACGATCAGCGTGCGCTCGAACTGCCCGGTATTTTCGGCATTGATCCGGAAATAGGTCGAAAGCTCCATCGGGCAGCGCACGCCTTCGGGGACGTAAACAAAGGTGCCGTCCGAAAAGACCGCGCAATTGAGCGCCGCGAAATAATTGTCGTGCATCGGCACGACTTTGCCGAGCCATTTCTTCACCAGTTCGGGGTATTCGCGGATCGCCTCGGAAATGGAGAGGAAGATCACGCCCGCGCGCTTCAGTTCCTCGCGGAACGTGGTTGCCACCGAAACGCTGTCGAACACGGCATCGACCGCGACCTTGCGCGCGCCTTCGACGCCGGCGAGCACCTTCTGCTCCTCGATGGGAATGCCGAGCTTCTTGTAGACTTCGAGGATTTCGGGATCGACCTCGTCCAAAGAACCCAGCTTGGGCTTCGCCTTCGGCTCGGCGTAATAATAGGCGTCCTGATAATCGATCGGATCGACATTGAGTTTTGCCCAGTCGGGCATCTCCATCGTCAGCCAGTGACGAAATGCCTTCAGCCGCCAGTCGAGCATCCATTCGGGCTCGTTCTTCTTCGCCGAAATGAAGCGGACCGTGTCTTCGCAGAGCCCCTTGGGGGCGAATTCCTGCTCGATGTCCGAGGAGAAACCCCATTCATAGGTTTCAAGATCCTTCGCAACGGCGATCGCTTCGGCATTTTTTGTGGCCATCAGCGCAACTCCGACAGCGACGTCAGGCTGACGCCCGCAAGCGCGCCGCGCACAGCGTTGTTGACGACAGGCCAGTGCGCCTGGACGCGGCAATTGCCTTCCATGCCGCAATCATGCTTTCCGTTCTCGACACAGGAGGTCATCGCGATCGGGCCTTCGACCGCCTCGATAATGTCGGCGAGACTCACTGCCGCCGCCGGGCGCGCAAGCCTGAAACCGCCACCCGCGCCACGCACCGAGCGGAGCAGGCCCGCTGCGCTGAGCTTGCTCACCAGTTTCTGCACGGTGGGGAGCGGAATGCCGGTTTCTTCTGCCAGTAGCGCGGCATTGATCCGCACCCCGCCGCAATGGCGGGCAGCGGCGGACATCATCACCACAGCATAATCGGCAAGACTCGAAAGGCGCATGCCGCTTAATTGGACTAATTCAGTCCGAAATTCAAGTCCAGGGCGCTTCGGCGCGAAAATTGTCGGGATGGAGCGTCACCTGCATCACCGGATTCGAATTGATCTGGAGGTTGCGCGGGGTGAGGCCGGTGAAGTGTTTGATCTCGCGGGTCATGTGCGCACGATCCGAATATTCCTTCACCAGCGCATCGGGCACCGGACCCCTGGTGCCGATGATGCGCGAGGCCGTGCGCAGCGCACGGAACTTGCGTGCGAGCAGCTTGGGCGGGGCGCCGAAATAGCGGTTGGCCAGCCGCATGACCTGGCGGGGGGAAAGGTCGCAGGCCGCATAAAGCGCCTCGGGCGCTGGAATCGGTAGGCAGGACAGCCAGTCTCCGATCTTTCCGATGACCGCACGCTGATCCTCGGGCAATTGCCTGATCCGGGGGACAAGAAAGGCGTCCATCATCCGCCCCATTTCCTCCACATCGCGCATGCCCTTCATGTCTTCGAACAAGGCGACGGCCCGTTCGCCCAACAATGGCACGCCATCGCGCGCGCGGTTCGCATAGTCATCGGCATCGGCATGGACGATTCCGCCCCAGAATTCGGGCAGCAGCACACAGCCAAAACTGTTGAGCGGCCCGGTAATGCTATAGTTTGCGGTTGCGGTTGCGGGGCCGAGCAGCATCACCGGGCAATCGGGGTCCCGGTGGCCACCGGGATAGTTGTAAAATCCGTGCCCGCCAAACATCAGCCGCAAATAGCCGACATCGGCGCGCTCGAAATCCTCGATCTGCGGGTAATCGAAGAACACGTAATAATAAAGCGAGACATAAGGCGCGAGTTCAGGCGCGGGCATCGCAAAGCTGAGCTGCATCAATTGACCCCTTCAGCCGAGCTTTATGTCTGCGCCGACAGGGTGGCAATACGCCCTGACAGTTGCGACCGGTCGAACGTCCGGCTGGTCAGCGGAGATGTGTGATCACGGATCGCGCTGGGCGTGATGCCAATAAACTCCTTCATCTCGCGGATGCAGTGCGACTGGTCGTAATAGCCCTGATCGATAAAATCCTGCCAGTCGCCGTTGCCGTGCGCAATCGCGTTGGCGGTGCGCAGCGCGCGATACTTGCGCACCAGCAGCTTGGGAGGAGAGCCATAAACCTGCCGGGCGAGTCGCTCGATCTGTCGCCGTGAGAGGTTGGTGGCGGCCTCCAGATCATCGAGCTCGGGCGAAAGCCGCTCCTCAAGCCAATGATCGACCGCGCGGATGAACCAGTAGGGCACCTTTTCTGCGCCTTCAGCATAGTTTTTTGCGCGTTCGTTCATCAACGCCGCCATCTCGTCGATCGACTCCATCTGCTTCAAACGCGCGAGGGTTTCCAGTGCGCGCTGGCCAAAAACCGCGCTGCCATCCATCAGGCTGTTGATGTGCTTATCCGCTGGGAGGCCGGTGAACGCAGCCCAGCCCGCAGGGAGCAGCCCGACGCCAAACACCTTGGCCGGGCCCCTTGCCTCGACCCGCGACGCCTTGGTCCGCGGGCCCATGATATTGACCGGGAAATAGGCCTGCCGTCGGCCATCGCCGAAGACGACATCGCCCTCACCCTCAAGAATCACGCGAAACTGGGCAATATCGGCACGTTCAATGTCGTGAAAAACCGGCTCGTCCGTCCGGAAGAGATAATAGGCGGAGACGAAAGCCGACAATTCTGACGGCGGCGCCCTGTAGTCGAGCTGTATCACGTGGCAATGACCCGTTATGTTTATGTATGTGCAACGTTCATCCCGACCGACCGGCTACCCCCCGGTCAAACGCGTCAGAAAGGCGATGATCGCACAGCGCGCGCAGAAAAAAAAGTGGCCCGGCACAATATTGCACCGGGCCAAAGGAAAGGGTCTCGCGAGAGGAAACCCTTCGGGTCGCATCGGGCGACTAGACCCGCGCCCACATCGCGGATTGCAAAATTGCGCAAAAATTGAATGAAATGGACATTGGGAGCAAAAAAAGATCCGAATCCGGAGCAGTCGACAAAAAAAGCCCGGCCAGTTTCCCGGCCGGGCCATCAGGTAAAGGTTCCCCGAATCACTTCGGGAGCCCCTCGGGTCGCACCAATTGAGGTAGGGGCACCCGATAATCCGGTATTGGACAGAATCGACACGCTTTTTTAACCCTGTTTTGACCGCCAGGGGCGGCGGTGATAGCGCCGGGGCATGTCGTTCTTCTCCCTTGTCCGCCCGTTCGTCTTCGCTCTTGATCCCGAGCGCGCCCACCGACTGGTTATTGCAGCGCTGAAAATCATGCCTAGGCGGACCGCTGCAACGCATGATCCAGCGCTGGGCGTCTCGCTTGCGGGCCTTTCCTTTCCGTCACCCGTGGGACTCGCTGCCGGGTTCGACAAGGACGCCGAAGTGCCCGACGCCATGCTGTCGCTGGGTTTCGGTTTTGTCGAGGTCGGCACGATCACGCCCCTCCCTCAAGCCGGCAATTCCAAACCCAGACTGTTCCGGCTGACCGAAGATGAAGCCGTCATTAACCGGATGGGATTCAACAATCAGGGGCAGGCGGCCGCGTTCGGACGCCTTTCGAGACGGGGCGGGGGAATTGTGGGGGTCAATATCGGCGCCAACAAGGAGACGGCAGACCGGATTGGGGATTA
>CALMBN010000278.1 GCA_937860195.1 uncultured Novosphingobium sp. | reverse complement strand
AAGTGATCGCGGGCGGCCGCGTCTTCACCCACGGCGCCGACGGCATGCTGCACGGCATCGACGTCGCCACCGGCGACGGCATGGCAGCCGCCTACCGCGCCGGGGCCGAACTGCGCGACATGGAGTTCATGCAGTTCCACCCCACGTGCCTCTACCACCCCGAGGCCAAGAGCTTCCTGGTGAGCGAGGCGGTGCGGGGCGAGGGCGGGCACCTGCTCAATTCTCGTACCGGGCACCGCTACATGCCCGATTACGACGCGCGGGCCGAATTGGCCCCGCGCGATATCGTTGCTCGCGCCAATGACAGCGAGATCAAGCGCGACGGGCTCGATTTCGTCCACCTCGACATCAGCCACCAGCCGCCCGAATTCGTGAGGGAGCATTTCCCCAACATCCATGAAAAGCTGCTCGGGCTGGGGATCGACATGACCACCCAGCCGATCCCGGTGGTCCCAGCGCAGCACTACACTTGCGGCGGGATCGTGATCGATCTCAACGGACGCACCGACCTGCCGGGGCTTTATGCTGCGGGGGAATGCACCGAAAGCGGGCTGCACGGCGCGAACCGCCTCGCTTCCAACTCCTTGCTTGAATGCTTCGTCTTTGGTGAAGCGGCAGCGGCGGATATCCTCGCCCGCTGGGACGAGTTTGAGGCCCCCCCGCCGGTCCGCGCCTGGGATGAAAGCCGGGTGACCGATTCCGATGAAGAGGTGATCATCAAGCAGAACTGGGGCGAAATCCGCCGGTTCATGTGGAACTACGTCGGGATCGTCCGCACCACCAAACGGCTCGAACGCGCGGCACACCGGATTCAAATGCTCTCGGGCGAAGTTGAAGAATACTACGCCCACTTCCGGGTCAGCACCGACCTGATCGAACTGCGCAACCTGTTGCAATGCGCCGAACTGATCGTGCGATCAGCACTGGAACGCAAGGAAAGCCGCGGGCTGCACTACACGCTGGATTACCCGGACCTGCTGCCCGAAGCGCGCGATACGGTGCTGGTGCCGTGAACCAATTCAAACAAGCCAGAATATCAGGGAGTTCCAATGCCACAGATCACCGCCAACGGCATCCAGATCGAATATGAAGCCCATGGCGATCCGGCCAATCCGCCCTTGCTGCTCGTCATGGGCCTTGGCGCGCAGCTGACGCTGTGGCCGATCGAGCTGGTCGACGCGCTGGTGGCGCGCGGGTTCTATGTGATCCGGCATGACAACCGCGATATCGGGCTGTCGGAAAAGTTCGGACATGCCGGGGTGCCCAACTTCCGCCGGGTCGCGCTGATGCGATTGATCGGGCTGCGCGCGCGGATTCCATACCGGTTGACCGATATGGCGACTGATGCTGCTGCGCTGCTCGATGCCCTGGGGATCGCCAAGGCGCACGTGGTCGGGGCTTCGATGGGCGGGATGATCGTCCAGCTGATGGCGGTGAACCATCCCGGGAAAGTGCTGACGATGACCTCGATCATGTCGACCACCGGTAACCGCCGCCTGCCGCAAGCCCGGCCCGAGGCCATGAAGGCCTTGCTCGACCGGGCCCCGGTTGGTGCAACCCTGGAGGACGTGATCCCGATCGGCTTCAGGGTTTCACGCGCGATCGGCAGCCCGGCCTATCCCGCGCCGGAAGATCAGCTGCGCACCCGGATCGAGCGTGATTTCAAGCGCAGCTTCTATCCCGAAGGTGCTGCCCGCCAGATCAGCGCGATTGTTGATGACGGCGATCGGCGCAAACGGCTGAAATCGGTGACGACACCAACGCTTGTGATCCACGGCACCGATGACCCGCTGGTTCCGGTCGAAGGCGGACGCGATACCGCTGGGGCGATCGCCGGTGCCAAGCTGCTGGAAATTGACGGCATGGGCCATGACCTGCCGCTCGAACTGGTTGATCAGATTGCGGGCGCGATTGCGGGGCACGCGGCTTAACGGGGCAAGCATCTTCCTGTTCTGTCATCGTCATCCTGAACTCGTTTCAGGACCCATCGAGCCGCGCGCCCAATTCTGTCGAGCTTAGCCAGACGGCGCGGTTTACTTGCATCACCACGCTTCGACTCGGGATGAAGAATGGGTCCTGAAACGAGTTCAGGATGACGGCCTGTGGCGGAGGTGATTCGTTTGGCCAGCAGTTCCTCAGCCGGCTAAGGTGCCGACCCGCATTGCGCAAAACGCGGCTGCGCACGCAACAAGATTGCGGCCCCCGATTCTATCCTTGTCAACGTGTCTGCGGCGCAATGCCCGGGCAAATTTATTTTCAATTTTGATTTTGACTCTTGCGCCCGAACGCAGTGGCGGATTTCCCGCGCGTCGCTGCACTGCGCCACGCATCATATCCCCAGCCTATCCCCGTGAACATGGTTGCCGCGACATTTACCCTCTTGCGTGCGAATCAGGATGCGGCACTATGGATAGTGGTTCGGGCCTTGGGGGGACCTACTAGACCTAGATTCAAGCCAGGCAGCGCGGGTTCGCGCGGCGGGGGAAGAGTCTGGCTCTGGTGTGGTCCTGCGGGACGAAGTTGGGGACGAAGCCGGGATAAGTTTTTCTCGTTTCGTTCCAAATGTTGGGATAGGATGGCCGCTGCCCTCCGATTCGAACGGAAGAAGAACATAGGGGCGGGCCGCAAGGCCTTCGGGGTCGAATCGAAACACAGGGGCAAGACGTGGATTTCAGGGACGGAGACGAGCCGGGCATGGCCGACGTAGAAGCAATGCTGGCCGAAGGCATGACGAGCGATGCAGCGCCAGCGGTCAAGGCTGCTGGTAAAGCCAGCAATGGGCCCAACAAGGAGGCGGGGAGCGCCCCGGCTGTTGCGATGACCGAGAAGAGCGATGCCGGGTCCGAAGCCCTCGTCGAGAAGCTGGGCGCGGAAGCCCTGGTTGGCGCGCTGGCCGCAGCGATCAAGCCGACCGATGACAGCAAGGCGATCCACGACCGCCGGTTTGAGATTGAGGTCGATCACGCCCGCGATGCACTGCTGACTGACTTTGGCCGCGAGACGCTCGATGATCGCTATCTGCTCCCCGGTGAGCGCTATCAGGATCTGTTCGCCCGCGTTGCTGCCGCCTATGCCGATGATGAAGCCCATGCCCAGCGGCTCTATGATTACATCAGCCGCCTGTGGTTCATGCCGGCCACCCCGGTGCTCTCGAACGGCGGGACCAATCGCGGGCTGCCGATCAGCTGCTATCTCAACTCGGTTTCGGACAGCCTTGAAGGAATTGTCGGGACCTGGAACGAAAACGTCTGGCTGGCTTCGCGCGGCGGCGGGATCGGGACCTATTGGGGCAATGTTCGCGGGATTGGCGAGCCGGTCGGCCTCAACGGCAAAACCAGCGGGATCATTCCGTTTGTGCGGGTGATGGATTCGCTGACACTGGCAATTTCGCAGGGTTCGCTGCGGCGCGGTTCGGCTGCCTGCTATCTTGATGTTTTGCACCCCGAAATCGAGGA
>CALMBN010000277.1 GCA_937860195.1 uncultured Novosphingobium sp. | reverse complement strand
GACTATCTCATCAAAAACCCTGAGATCATCGTCGAGGTTCAGCAAGCCCTCGAAGCCAAGATGGAGCAGGAGCAGGCCGAGAAGTTGAAGTCATTCATGTCCGAGAATGCCAAGGATATCTACCGCAATCCTGAAAGCCCGGTTGCGGGCGACCCGGCCGGCGATATCACCGTTGTGGAATTCTTCGATTACAACTGCGGATACTGCAAACGCGGCATGACGGAGATCCAGAAACTCATTGAAGGTGACAAACGCGTGCGCGTCGTGTTCAAAGAGCTGCCGATCCTGTCCAAGGGCTCGGAAGAAGCCGCTAAAGCCGCGCTCGCTGCCAAGCGTCAGGGCAAGTACTGGGAATTCCACCAGGCCATGTTGTCCTCGAAAGGCCAAGCGAATGAAGCATCGTCTCTCAAAGCCGCCGAAGCACTCGGGCTCGACATGGCCAAACTCAAAGCGGACATGTCCGGCGACGCTGTCAAAACCGAACTCGACGGCATGAAGGCGCTTGCCAAGAAAATGGGCATTAACGGGACGCCGCACTTCCTCGTTGGAGACAAATCCATCCCCGGTGCACCGGAAGATTTGCACGATCAACTGAAGACCTTGATCGCAGACTTCCGCAAGTCGGGGTGCAGCACCTGCTGACGCGTCGCGTTTTAGTTTTTATTATTACACAACAACGACTTAGTATTCGCGGCATCCATCAACACGCGTGTCGTTGGGCGCCCTTTCGCATGTGCGTGAAAGCTGGTAGACCGCTTTAGATCACAATCCCGGCTCGCCTCGATGCCGCGTTTACACGCTAGCCAGACAGTCCGCCCATCCCATGGCAAAATTGATTTATGTCTTGAACGGCCCCAACCTGAACATGCTCGGAACGCGCGAGCCCGCAATCTATGGCAGCGACACGCTGGCCGACATTCAGGCCCGAGCCGCGACGTGCGCCAAGAGTTTGGGTCTCGAAATCGATTTCCGGCAGTCCAACGTCGAAGGCGAATTGGTCAATTGGATTCAGGAAGCGCGCACCAAGGCGCAGGGCATCATCCTCAATGCGGGCGGCTATACGCATACATCGGTCGCCATTCTGGACGCGCTTCAAGCAGCCGAACTGCCCGTCATAGAAGTTCACCTCTCAAACAT
Organism: uncultured Novosphingobium sp.; assembly: GCA_937860195.1. Taxonomy (GTDB): domain Bacteria; phylum Pseudomonadota; class Alphaproteobacteria; order Sphingomonadales; family Sphingomonadaceae; genus Novosphingobium. The sequence goes on along the minus strand of CALMBN010000277.1, from coordinate 10,403 downwards.
TTTCCGCCGCGACCAGTTTCGCCAGCATTCTTACATTTCTCTGGCGGCCACCGGCGTCATCTGCGGCCTGGGCGCGAAGGGTTACGAACTTGCGCTTGAAGCCATTGCCGACGTGTTACAGCGCAATGCCAAACAACAACTGTGATTGAACGTTCGCGTAGACGGATTGAGACGCAAGAGGAAGGATGACGATGACGGCGAAAGACCAAGGGGCGAAGCCCAGCGCCGAAGGCCAGATGATTAGAGAGCTGGCTGAACTTTTGAACGACACTGGGCTGACTGAGATCGAGATCGAAAAGAGCGGCCTCAAGATCCGCGTCGCGCGCTCGGTGACCGTCCAAGCTGCCGCTTATGCGCCGGCACCCATGGCGCTGGCACATGCTGGCGCTCCTGCAGCGGTAACGCCCGTGGCGGCACCTGCCGCTGCCGACCCGGCAAAACATCCCGGCGCCGTCAAGTCGCCGATGGTTGGTACAGCTTACCGCTCTCCGGAACCGGGCGCTGCAACATTCTGCGAAGTCGGCTCGAAGGTCACGCAGGGCGAAACACTGCTCATCATCGAAGCCATGAAGACCATGAACCAGATCGCCGCCCCGCGTTCGGGGACAGTTACCGCCATTTTCTTCGAGAATTCGCAGCCTGTCGAATACGGCGAAACGCTCATCATCATCGAATAAGCGGCATGTTGCCGGAACCATACTGAGACGGAAGCCCGTATCCATGTTCGATAAGATACTCATCGCCAACCGTGGAGAGATCGCGCTGCGCATTCAGCGCGCCTGCAAGGAACTCGGCATAGCAACCGTCGCCGTGCATTCGACGGCGGACGCCGACGCGATGCACGTCAGGCTGGCGGATGAAAGCGTGTGCATCGGCCCGCCAACTGCCCGCGACAGTTACCTCAATATTCCGGCCATTATCAGTGCGGCGGAAGTGACCGATGCCGAAGCCATCCATCCGGGCTACGGATTTCTTTCTGAAAACGCCGACTTTGCGGAAAAAGTGCTGTTCAGCGGTTTTGTCTTTATCGGGCCTAATCCCGAAACTATTCGCCTGATGGGCGATAAGATTTCTGCTAAAAATGCCATGATCGCTGCCGGAATTCCTTGTGTGCCGGGCAATAATGACCCGTTGGGCGACAACGCCAAAAAGAACTTGAAACTCGCCCTTGAAATCGGTTATCCGGTCATCATCAAGGCGGCGGGCGGTGGCGGCGGACGTGGAATGCGGACGGTCCATACTGAGGCGGCATTAATCAACGCCATTACCATGACCAAGGCAGAAGCGGGTTCTGCGTTTGGCAACAGCACCGTTTACATGGAAAAGTTTTTGGAAGACCCACGCCATATCGAGTTCCAGGTGATGGCGGATTCCCACGGCAATGCGATCCATCTGGGTGAGCGCGATTGCTCGCTCCAGCGTCGCCACCAGAAAGTGCTCGAAGAGGCTCCCTCTCCGGTCCTCTCGCCCGAAGAGCGCGAGCGGATGGGCGGGATCGTCGCCAAGGCGATGGCCGACATGCACTATCGCGGCGCCGGGACGATCGAATTCCTGTGGGAGAACGGCGCGTTCTATTTCATCGAAATGAACACGCGGCTGCAGGTTGAACACCCCGTCACTGAGGCAATTACCGGGGTCGATCTCGTCCGCGAGCAGATCCGCATTGCCGATGGCAAGCCGCTATCTGTTCGGCAAGAGGACATCGAGTTCAACGGCCACTCGATCGAATGCCGGATCAATGCCGAAGACCCGTGGACCTTCGCCCCCTCGCCCGGCCTGGTCAGCGCCTATCATCCGGCTGGCGGGATGAACGTCCGGGTCGATTCAGGGCTCTACGCGGGCTACAAGATCCCTCCATATTATGACTCGATGATCGCCAAACTGATCGTCAAAGGCCGCACCCGCGAAGGCTGCATCATGCGCCTGAAACGCGCGCTGGAAGAAATGGTGATCAATGGCGTAAAGACCTCGATCCCGCTGCACCAGGCCCTGATGAACGAGCCGGATTTCATCCACGGCGACTACACGATCAAGTGGCTGGAGGAATGGCTAGCAGCTCGGGCCAGCTAGTTCGGGTTTTCCCACAACCATGGATAGGCGTAGAGCCGTTCCACCTTTTCCCCCGCCATTCGTCTCGCAACCAGCGATCTGACTGCGCGTTCGGTGAGTTCGACTGAGCGCTGGCCCTGATCGAGTTCGATCGCGCCATGACCTGGCAATAGCAGATCGAACCGCACTGGCATCCCGTCTACCGAGAACCGCGCCAGTCGGCCCAGCGCTGCCAGATACAGACCCCAATCGGCCTTGTTCCCGCCCATCCAGGCATGGCGGCCGTTGTGGAGCACGACATCGCCGGAAAGCAGGTGCCACTTGCCGCTCCGCTGGAAGGCAAAGCTGGTTGAACCGGGGGTATGGCCTGAGCTGTCAATCACATGCAGCTTGAGGTCGCCAAACTGCAATACTTCGCCGCCCGCAACTTTGATGTCGGCGCCGCAAGGCGTGCAGCGGTTCTTCGCTTCTGGCACGAACCACGCCGCGACGACATCGCTGCATTGCTCAAGCTCCGGCGCATCGGCGGCCCCCAGGATCACTTTCGCGCCGCGCTTCTGCCAGGTTCGGCACGATTGCCCGTGGTCGATATGACAGTGCGAGAGGACCACCCATTTGACCTGCTCGGGCTGAAACCCCAGCCCGCGGATCTGGGCCTCCACTTCAGGCTGATAAAGATCGAGGCTGGGGTCGAACAGAATCAGCCCCTGCCCGGTATCGATCAGGTAGATGTTCTGCTCGGTATTCCATGGCCCGATCGCCCAGACCCGATCAGCAATCGCCCACGGCGTGCGGCTTACCTTGATCTTGCCCGCCGCATATTTTTGCCGGACCTCCTTGCCGGCGGCCAGACCAGAATTCCATGGCTGGCCCGGCTTCAGGCTGTTCCAGATTGCGATTTCTGCCAAAGTATCAACCGTCGGAACAATCCGCTGACCCCAAGGTGTCATCGCGACAACTGGAAGATTGGGACCGGGTCGTTCGATCGTTGCGCCCTGCCACGCGCGCCAGCCGATCACTGCAATCAGAACCACAAGAACAGGAATTAGCAGGCGACTCATCCGGCTCGGCGCTGACACGACCGTTTACTCCAGCGGCACACCTGGAAGCTGCTTCGCTGTCCGGATTGTCAAACTCGTCTTCACACTCGCCACGTTTGGCGCAGGAGTAAGCTTGCTGGTCAGGAATTCCTGAAAGCTCTGCAGGTCTTTGCTGACGATCTTGAGGATGAAATCGATTTCGCCGTTCAGCATGTGGCATTCGCGCACTTCGGGCAGGTCGCGCATCGCCTCTTCGAACTGGCGGAGCGAATCTTCGGCCTGGCTTTTCAAGGAAACCATTGCGAAGACGGTGATCGCAAAGCCCAGTTTCGAAGAATCGAGATCGGCGTGATAGCCACGGATCACACCCAGTTCCTCAAGCGCGCGGACCCGGCGCAGGCACGGCGGGGCCGTTAACCCTACCCGCTGTGCCAGCTCAACATTGGTGACCCGGCCTTCATCCTGAAGCTCTGCCAGCAGGCGGCGATCGATTGAATCGAGATTGGCCATGGCATCCACCCCTTTGGTCGCGGTTCGACCCGAAACGACCGAATCGGGTAACATTTGCCGCAATCAGCAGCGGCTCGCGATAATATTATTGTTTATGGCCGCAACTGTCCCGCTTTGCAACGCACCTTTCACTGCCCTTCGGACTGGGGACAAAACTGGTAAACCGCCTCGCGCGCGGACTGCGCGGCGCATAGTGGGGACCCATGCATTTCGACGACCGCCTTGCAACCGTGCTACGCCTGAGTGCGACCGGCAAGGCGGTGCAGCGTATCCAGTTCCGGCAATTGCTTGACCTGCTTGGCACCGCTCTGGCCGAAGAACGTAGCGAACGCCTGGACGCAGCGTTTGTTCGCCTGGGCGAGCTTTCGGCCAGGATACCCTCACGAGATCGTGCCGCAATGATCGGCGGCGGCGGGCTGCGCTTGCGTTCACCCCGGCTGGTCGCGGCACTGGCAGAGGGTGAGCCAGAAGTGGCATCAGCAGCCCTGCAGCGCGCGCAGTTGGAACCGGACCAGTGGCTGGATCTGATCCCGGCCTTGCGCCCCTCCACCCGGACTTTTTTGCGCCAGCGCGACGATCTGGCTTTTGAAGTGAAAGCCCTTTTGACGCGATTGGGAGTCAATGACCGCGGGCTGCCACCGGGGCCCTCTGAGGAGCCGCTCGAGCTTGAAATCAGGGTGGACGAAGAGGCCGACGCCAACATACTTATGCCCCAGCCGGTCACCGGTGAGAACGGCATTGGGGCCATCGTCAAGCGGATCGAGGCCTATCGCAAGAACAAGCAGGTAATCGAACAGGGACCCGCCAACGATGCCCCGCGCCTGCCTCTGGGCGAAGACCATGTGCTGAACGTTCCAGAAGAAGTCCAGGCGTTCGATTTCGCGACCGATGCCGGGGGACAGATCATCTGGAGCGATCCCGGAGTTGCGCCAATGGTGCAAGGTCTGCGGCTTGCCAGCGCGGCGCGGGACGGCGATTTCGCCGCTCTCACGCGCCGAAATCAGCCACTGCGAGGGCTGTCGATGGAGCTTGGTGGAGCCACTGCAATCGCTGGCAAATGGCAACTCGATGCCGCGCCTTGGTTCGATCCACTGACCGGGAATGGCATCGGCTATCGCGGACGAATGCGACGGCAAGGCGAAGCCATCGCCCCGCTCCCGCCGGTCCGCGACAGTCAGGCCGACCGGATTCGTCAGATGTTGCACGAGCTGCGCACGCCGGTGAACGCGATCCAGGTCGGTGCGGAAATCATTCAGCAGCAGCTGTTCGGTCCCTCCCCGCACGAATACCGCGCGCTGGCCGCCGGTATCGCAAGCGATGCGGCACGGATGATGGCGGCTTTTGACGAGCTTGACCGATTGGCCAAGCTCGAATCCGGCGCGATGGAGCTGGATACCGGAGCGACTGACCTGGCTTTGGTGATCAGCGCAACCGTCGCCCAGCTGTCCGCTCACACCGCCCATCGCGGGAGCGGTTTTGCCTTCAGGAACGAAGCCGACGGAGTGCTGGTCGGCATCGCGAAACTTGATGTCGAACAGATCGCCTGGCGTTTGCTCGCAACCCTGGCCGGGGTCAGCGCACCACATGAAGCGCTGAAACTGAGATTGCGCGAACGCGACAGCAAGGCCCGGCTCGATCTGACTCTTCCGGCATGTCTGGCGGCACTCGATGGCGAAAGCCTGTTCACAGCTGCTGTCGGGGCGATCCCGCAGGTCATTTCAGCCGGTGTCTTCGGGGTCGGCTTTGCGCTGCGTCTTGCCCGCGCCGAAGCCCGCGCAGCGGGCGGTGATCTGGTTCGCAAGGATGGTAAACTCAGGTTGACCCTGCCGGGGTTGACCCTGCCGCTTGCGGACCATACCGACGGCAACAGGACTGCGGGCTGAGACGCACCGCCAAGCAACAAGGGGCACGGACAAAGTGGTGGAGCGCCGGATTTCCAACCTGCCTTCCGCTGCGGATTTTGTGCAGTTCAAACCGGGCTTTGGCCAGCGCTTTGTGGTGACCGTCGATACCGAGGAAGAGTTTGACTGGAACCAGCCGATCGAGCGAGAGGCGCATACCGTGCAAACCGTTGCTCGGCTCGCCCGGTTTCAGCAATTCTGTGAAGCCCAGGGTGTCTGCCCGATCTATCTGGTCGACTTTCCGATCATTTCTTCGCCAGCTGCTGTGGATATCCTGCGTAATGCGGTGGCTTCGGGCAAAGCCGAAGTCGGAGTTCAGCTCCACCCGTGGGTCAATCCGCCGCATGACGAACAGGTGACCGAGCGCAACAGCTTTGCCGGGAACCTGCCCGAAGTGCTTGAACGGGCCAAGTTCTGCGCGCTGCGCGATGGAATCGAACAGCAGATCGGCGCAGCACCGCTGATCTACCGCGCGGGCCGCTATGGCGTTGGGCCCAACACCGCGGGCATCTTGGCAGACGGCGGGATCGCAATCGACAGCTCGGTCCGCGCGCGATTCGATTACAGCGCCGCGGGTGGCCCCAATTTTCGCGATCATCCGATCCGTCCATGGTGGATTGATCGCGCTGCAGGGCTGATGGAACTGCCGTTGACCACGGTCTATTGGGGCATGCTGCGTCAGTTGGGGCAGTTCCTCTATGCCCGGATGTGGCGGGTGCCGCGCCTGCGCGGGGCGCTCGCGCGCGCCGGCATGCTCGAGCGGATTCCATTGACTCCGGAAGGAGTGACAATCGACGAGGCGATCCGCGGGATTGATATCGCGATCGATGAAGGCCTGCCGGTACTGGTCTTTTCGTTCCACTCGCCCTCGCTCGCTCCCGGTTACACGCCCTATGTCCGGACCGAGGATGATCTTGACGCGCTGTATGACTGGTGGCGTACCGCTTTTGCCTATCTCGCCAAACGCGGGGTTGCCCCAACCCGGGTCAGTGAATTGATCGACGCAGTCGCGCTTGCCTAACTGCAACTCCCCCGCTAGGGCCGCGCAGCTAACGCGCACATGGGCCTGTAGCTCAGTTGGTTAGAGCTGGCCGCTCATAACGGCTAGGTCGCGGGTTCGAGTCCTGCCGGGCCCACCAGCGCAATGGCAAAAACCCCAGGTCGGGGAGTGGCGCAGTCCGGTAGCGCGCTTGCTTTGGGAGCAAGATGTCGCAGGTTCGAATCCTGTCTCCCCGACCAAGGTTTTTCTGTTATATTTCGGATGGTTAGACCTCCAAACCCCTGCAATGTCAGGCGGGTTTATGGGGCAAGTTGGTTCCGAAATCCCGATGCAAGCTATCCTGCCGGCTCAGATAGGTGGGCTGCAGTCTTGAGCGCTTCGTCAACCCTCGTCAGGATGAGGCGATCCAAGAAGCTGTGTCCTCCACGCCGCGAGGACGCGTGACCAAGCGGCCTCGCTCCCCCATCCCCAACCGTTGTTGCTGCGCAACGCCTGCGGCTCCCCCACGGGGAAGGGAGATCAAGCAAGCCATTTAATAAAAACGGAATGACTCTAAGCTGGCCATCCTTCCTGCTACCACGCTGTGTTTTTCTGTCCGAAAGACATGATAAGCGGAGTTGGCCATAAATGAGAACGGATTGCCAATCTGATAGGGCGTTGTTTGCCATTGCTGGCGATCATCCGACCTGATGGTTTGCTTCGCGAAGGCACCGCCAGGCCCAGATTGGTTATCGCCACCCGGCAGCCCTATTCTTGCGGGAAACCGCAAGTTTCCATTTTCGCGAAGGCGTGTTGGCCTGATAGATAAAGCCGTCTGTCTGCGGGTTTTCCCAGTCGCTGTGAGAGAGTTCGCCGCCATCAGGACCGTGCCACTCACCTGGTTCAGGAAAGCGCATTGTCGCTATGATTCTGCGCTGGCGACTCCGGGCGAGCTTGGCGACAAATTCCTCCAAAGCACTATCGCGCTTCGTCCAGTCGACCCAGCCAACAGGATTGTCCTGGGCATAGGCATTGTTGTTCCCGCCCTGACTGCGACCGAACTCGTCACCTGCGGTTAGCATGATCGTGCCGGTCGAGGCGAACAGCGTGCTGAGCAATGCTCTGAGATCGGCCTGGCGGTGTGCCGAGACGGTGGGATCGCTGCTGGCGCCTTCGACCCCGTTGTTCCACGAGTGGTTCTCGCCATGCCCGTCGCGATTTCCCTCGCCGTTGGCGTGGTTTTGCCGCTCGGCGTAGGATACGGTATCGGCGAGGGTGAAGCCATCATGGGCGGCCAGGAAGTTGACGCTGCGGCAGTCCGTTCCGAACTGATCCGACGATCCTGCGATCCGGGTCGCCAGCGCGCCGATCCCACCATCGCCGCGCCAGAAGCGGCGGACATCGTCGCGGAACCGGTCATTCCATTCGAGCCAGTTTGGCGGGAAATTGCCCAACTGGTAACCGCCGGGACCGATGTCCCATGGTTCGGCGATCATCACCCGGTCGGCCAGGTCCGGATCGGCGGCGAGTTCGGCAAAGATCGGCGCGGCTGGATCGAACCCCGGCCCGCGTGCCATGATCGTGGCCAGGTCGAAGCGGAAGCCATCAACCCCGCAATGCCGGACGAAATGACGCAAGCTGGCAAGCGTCAGGTCGCGTACGGCGGGGTTAGCGAAATCGAGCGTATTGCCGCAGCCGGTGTCGTTGATCAGGCTGCCGTCCGCCGCATGGGCATAGGCCGCATTGTCGAGCCCGCGCAGCGACAGCACCCCGCCATGGAGGTCGCTTTCACCGGTATGGTTGAACACCAGGTCAAGGATCACCCCGATCCCGGCCTTGTGCAGCGCGGCCACCGTATCGCGCAATTCGGAAACCCCGCCGGGGCAGAGGCCCGGATCGAGCGCCATCGGCACAACCGGATTGTAGCCCCAGGCGTTGCGCAGGCCGAGCGGCGGCAGGTGGCGCTCGTCGATCCAGGCGGTGATCGGCATCAGTTCAACCGCGCTGACCCGCAGCTTTGCAAGATGCGTTATGATTGCCGGATGAGCCAATGCCGCCACGGTGCCGCGCTGCGCCTCGGGCACATCCGGGTGGAGCTTGGTGAAACCACGCACGTTGAGTTCATAGATCAGTCCGCCGCGTTCGAACTGCGGCTTGCGGCGCCTGACCACCGGCATCCGCCCGGGGACGATGGCGCGGGGCACCACTGCAGCGGTGTCCTCACCGAATTGGCCGAGGCGAAGATCCTGACTGAAGCGGCGATCCAGTTCGAGCGCGCATGGATCAACCAGCAATTTTGCGGGATCGAACCATAGCCCGCGTTCGGGGGCCCAAGCGCCTTCCGCGCGGTAACCATAGCGCGCGCCACTGAGGTCGCCGGGCAGCTCGGCCAGCCAGTTGTCGCCCTCACGGCGCATCGCGATGCGCTGTTCGTCCCCGCCATCAAACAGGCAGAGCCACAGCGCGCTGGCCTTTGGCGAGCGGACCGCGAAGTGAGTCTTGCCCCGGTTGACCGTCGCGCCGAAAACCCTGGTCACGTCACCACATCGGGCGCGGTCCGCCCGGTATGCCGCGCGATTCCGGCGATTGCTTCCGCCGCCAGGATCAGCTCGGCGAGCATTTCGGATGGCTCGCGGTCAAGATCGCCGCCGACCGGCTCATATCGTTCGAGGTAGACCCGCAACGTTGCCCCCTTGGTGCCGGTGCCGGACAAGCGGAAGACGATCCGCGATCCGCCCTCGAACAGCACCCGGATACCCTGATCGGCGCTGGTCGACTTGTCGACCGGGTCGGAATAGGCAAAATTGTCGGCCTCTGCGACAGTCAGCGGGCCGAACGAAGCGCCCGGCAACGTGTTCAGTGAAGCCACCAATTCTGCCATCAGCGCATCGGCGCGGTCGCTTTCGATCGCCTCATAGTCATGCCGGGCGTAGTAGTTTCGCCCGAACCGCGCCCAGTGTTCGCGCGCCAGGGCATCTACACTGACCCCGCGAACCGCGAGGATGTTGAGCCACAGCAGCACAGCCCACAGTCCGTCCTTCTCACGGACGTGGTCAGAGCCGGTCCCGGCGCTCTCCTCGCCGCAGATCGTCGCAGACCCGGCATCGAGCAGGTTGCCGAAGAACTTCCAGCCGGTGGGAGTTTCGAAGCATGGGATTCCAAGCGCCTCGGCCACCCGGTCGGCAGCGGCGCTGGTCGGCATCGAGCGGGCAATGCCCTTGAGGCCTCTGGCGTAGCCGGGGGCAAGATGCGCGTTGGCGGCAAGCATGGCCAGCGAGTCCGACGGGGTAATGAAGCGGTGTTTGCCGATGATCAGGTTGCGGTCGCCGTCGCCGTCCGAAGCCGCGCCGAAGTCTGGCGCACCCGGCCCCATCATCTGGTCATAGAGCGCTTTGGCGTGGACCAGGTTCGGATCAGGATGGTGCCCGCCAAAGTCCTCCAGCGGTGTGCCATTGCGCACAGTGCCGGCCGGGAAACCGAGCCGATTCTCCAGTATCTCGATCGCATAGGGTCCGGTCACCGCGCTCATCGCATCGAAGGCCATGGTGAAACCGCTCGCCACCGCGCGGCGGATTGCGGTGAAATCGAACAGTTGTTCCATCAGCGAGGCATAGTCGGCAACCGGATCGATCACCTCTACTGGCATACCACCCAGTTCGATGGCGCCGATTGAATCGAGGTCGATATCGGGCGCATCGACCGCCAGCCAACGCTCAACGGTCTGCGTGCGCGCGTATATTGCGTCGGTCACCGCTTCGGGGGCAGGGCCGCCGTTGGCTCCGTTGTATTTGATCCCGAAGTCCTCGTCCGGCCCTCCGGGGTTGTGGCTGGCCGAAAGGATCAAGCCGCCGCTGGCGCCGTGCAGCCTGATCACATGGCTGGCAGCTGGAGTGGAGAGGATCCCACCCTGCCCGACCAGCACCC
>CALMBN010000276.1 GCA_937860195.1 uncultured Novosphingobium sp. | reverse complement strand
GGTTCGCGGGCCATAACTCCATGATCGCCTCGAGGATTGCGCAACCGGAGACGACCAGATCGGCTCGTTCACGCCCGATGCAAGGCGCCGCGCGGCGCTCGGCCGGGGTCATCCGGGCCAGCATTTGGCACAGACCAAGCATGTCAGCGCTTTGCACGATCAGGCCGTCGACCGCGCTCCGGTCATATTGGAGCAGCTCCAGATGCACGCTGGCCAGGGTCGTGACCGTGCCGCTGGTGCCGAGCAGGCGCAGTTCGGGCATGCCAGAATCGGTCCTGTGCCAGGACCGGACTCGCTCGGCGAAGGGAGCCAGGCTGGTCCGAACCCGTCCGACCATCTCGGCATAGCGTGCCGCCCTGCCTACCGCATCGTCCGGCTCTGTCCCGCAGGTTTCGGTCAACGAGACCACTCCCCACGGCACTGATTGCCAATCGTGGATCGTTGGCGTTTCATCGGTACCGTTTTCGACCAGCACCAGTTCTGTCGATCCGCCACCGATATCGAAGATCATCGCCGGGCCTTCGCCTGCTTCCAGCAGCAGATGGCAGCCCATCACCGCGAGCCTGGCTTCCTCCTGGGCCGAGATGATGTCGAGCAGGATTCCGGTTTCATCGCGAACCCGCGCGACAAAGTCTGCGCCGTTCTCGGCCCGGCGGCAGGCTTCGGTGGCAACCGAGCGGGCCAACTGGACGCTGCGGCGACGCAATTTGTCACCGCAGACGTGCAGCGCGCCCAGCGCCCGGTCCATCGCTTCCTGGCTTAGCCGTCCGGTCTGGGCGAGGCCTTCGCCCAGCCGCACGACCCGGCTGAAGGCATCGACCACGACGAAATTCTGGCCCTGCGGCCGGGCGATCAGCAGACGGCAATTGTTGGTGCCAAGGTCGATCGCGGCAAAGGCCTGGCGGTGGAATGGCGCAGTGCGCTGCTGCTGCGCCCAAGCAACGGGTCCGCTGCGGGTGTGGCCGCCGGGGTGGTTTTGGGGCGCGTGACTGGCGGAATCGCGGGATTCCGGGTCGGCAATTTGCCCCATGGCACTACGCGGCGGCGGAGAAAGATCCGCCATGTTACTCACACTCATTATTGTTTTCCCGACCGAACGCGGCGGGTACCTGTTGCCGATGCTAGTCGCACCGACCACAATGAGCAAGGCCGCGCTTGACCCGAGGCCGCGCCGGAACTAGAGGCACGCCCCTGATTGCCCGATCGTCTAAAGGTAAGACAACGGTCTCTGACACCGTTAATCGAGGTTCGAATCCTCGTCGGGCATCCAGCTTTTTGTCGAATGACAGCAAAGTCTGCTCGCTGTGACAAAACCGTGCCCGCTGCTGCGCAGAGGGCTTACGGCAGTTGGGATACGCGCCGAGCAAGCGGCACTCCAAGGCGCTGTTATTGAATGATATTCCTTGCTTGAGCTTTCCGACGGTCATTTTGGTCAGAATTTCCGTTATGTTGGACGAATCGGTTAGTCCGCTTCGGATCGCCAGGCTGGCCAAAGCCGCCATACATCCACCGCCGCAATCTTTAGTCCAAGATGACCAAGGTTGCGGGCACTCAGGTTAGTCTCCCATCAAACAGTCTCGTTCGAATTCCTCCCCTTCGTAAACTCACCAGCCAAAACGACAACAGGCGGTTCCGCAGTGGGCTACCGTTAGCCGCCGTTGTTTGCCAAGCACGCTCATGCAACAATGATCTAAATACAACAAAGCTATTTGAATTCATCCCGCTCCGTAGCCGACCCACTCTGCGTGGCCCAACTCAGCTAGTCAGTTGCTAAACCCCAGCCTGATCTCGGAGTTGTGATTGTGCGTAGAGTGGGACTAAAGAATTATCTGTGCGATCTATGCGTTCTGCGGATTATCGTAAGACCGAATCTGATTATCACAATCTCAACAAGTCCAGCAGATTGTCCTTGGTTGCTCGGGTTCTTGTTTCTGCTCGAAAACAGGCTCTTCTTTCCGTGCTGTAATTTCAACAGCGATAGAAGACTGCGTTCTGAGAGCCTCAGCGATCTGGGGGGCGGCGAACACAATGCCCAACCCAAGCAACACTCTTACTAACCTTGACTGGTTTAAATGCCCGGTCAACGCTCCACATCCTATGAAGCAAACAGCAAGCGTTCCAACTACGACTGCGATTCGACCATTTAAGAGTTCTGCGATCCATTCAAGCGATTCCAACATCCAGCTCGTTTCCGTTCATTCTCATCAAAGTTGCAATATTTTTAGGTGATATTTGAATCTTGACAAGACATTCCGATAATATGAAGTAAGAAATGAATCGGAATTGACCGCAACACGGTTTCGATCAAGTTGGTAGAGTATCATTTCCAACATGAGGTGATCCGTGAGCCGAGATACTGCGCTAATCATGCACAACTGTGGTTTACCAATCGCAGAAATGGCTCCGTCAACGAATCTGCCAATTCGATCACGGTTAGGCCGACTGATGAGAACTCTTGTTCTCACCTTGCTGGCAGTCTCTTCGGCTTTCAGCTTGAACGTTCCGGCGGCGAAGGCGCAACAGGCTGATGGCGTGCTTGGCTGGATGTGGGGTGGAGTGGCCTATCCGACCGCTGATGAAGCCTGCCGGGCGCAGTGGTTGCAGTATATGAACAACGGCTACAGTCGGTTCATTGGAGCTTCGCCTCCCGACGCTGTGACGACTGCTACAACCAGCGGGCTCGTTGGCGCGGAGTGCCAATGGACGCGGTTTCAGTATCTTTGCCCTCAAGAAACCGGAGCAGGCATGGCCTGCGGCACCATTATCCCGACAGGGGTGGGTTTCAAGTGTCAAAGCGGCTATTTCGCTGCTGGTCCCGGCCTATGCGTTCCTACAGGCAATCGCGTTGTTGAACGGCCCTGCGATTGCAGCGATTCCATCAATGATGGCAACTTGGCAGACCCAGCGAGAGGCGATCCCGTCATCGTCAAGACTGGAACGGTGATCGAAACCGCCACCGATTTTGCGACTGATGACGGTAGATTCGCCCTGACCCGCCATTATCGAAGCAGGGCGGCCACCGGCAGCCGATGGGTGCAGTCATTTGTGACCAATCTCGGTGGGCGATGGACCTATGACTTTGCCCCGGAGCTTCAGATCGTGAAGCCGACGGGTACGCCAGCGGCTCCGAATGTTCGGATGGCGGTGATCACACCGGACGGATCGCCCTATGATTTCGGACTGCTCAGTGACGGGACTTGGAGTCAAGGTTCTACGGGTGGGGTTGGTGATCACAACAAGCGGCTCAAGCTCGAGTTCATCGGGACGTTGCCGAGTGATCTTGCAACTCTCCGCAATACTAGCACGCAGTGGCGCCTGGCCGATGCCGACGATACCGTCTGGACGCTGCAAACTTTCCGAAAGCCAAACACTGCAACTTACTCGATCGGCCGACCAACATCGCGGGTTTGGCGAGACGGATATCGATGGGATTACATCTACGCTGGCGACGGAAGCCTGACATCGATCACGGATAGCTACGGGCGAACAGCGACCTTCGAATGGAACAAAGCGCAAGTTACGACTTTGGCGACGGCGCCCTCCAACGCACAACCGGCACCGATTGCGATCAAACGAATTGTACTTCCAGATCAGACCGAGCTTCGGTTTACCTATGATCAGCCAGGTAGTGCGAGCGCTGGGCTGATCCCGTCACGCAATCTCCTCAAAGTCGAGCGGCTTGATTCTTCAGGGGCAGTGGTCGATTCGACTACCTACGTCTATGAAGACGCGCGCTACCGGGCCTTTGTCACAGGCATCGTCAACCATCGCGGCGAACGAATCGCCAGCTTCACCTTTAGCAACCGTTACGGACAAGCCGCTTCAGCCGAAGGCCCCTGGGGTGCCGGCAGACATACCTTTGCCTATGTTTGGGGCACAGGAACAATGACGAGCACAGTCACCGGCCCCCTTGGCAAGGTTGATGTCTATACCTTCACCAAGACCGGGACTGGCTATGATTTTCGCCTGACCAGCGTGAATGGCAACGCCTCGCCCTACACCGCAGCAACCACCACAACTCTGTTGAACAACTCCGCCGCCGCCACGCTGACATCGGTCACCATCTGGTCGATCGGCAACGAGCTGAGCGTCACCGATCCGCTGCTTCGCCAGACCACCTACTTTTATGACAGCACGCGCCGCCCAACCTCTGTGACTGAAGCCGCGGGCTCGGCCTCTGCCCGAACGACGACTTTGACCTACGATCCAGTCCTCAATCTGCCTGCCACGATTACCCGGCCGGGCCTGACCGAAGTGCGAATCTTCAACGCTGGCAAGCTCACCGCGTTGACCCTGACTGATACGACCAGCTTCACCGCTCCTTATGCGACCAATGGCCGAACCCGGACCTGGGACTACTCGTGGTCGCCGACAGGCCAACTGCTGGGCGCCGATGGCCCGCTTCCCGGCGGTGCTGACAGCGTGACGATGACTTACGATGCCGCCGGACAATTGCTCACGCAGACCAACCCGGTCGGCCATGTCACGCAGGTCATCTCGCGCAATGCACAGGGCAAGCCGCTGATCGTGCGCGATCCCAACGGGGTGGATACGGTGATGACCTATGACGCGCTGGGCCGTCCGCTAACGATCACCCGGGATCCCGGAGCCAGTCAATCCCACTATGCATTACAATACGATGCCGCAGGCAATCTCACCCGGATCACCCTACCGACCGGCGGCTGGCTGGAGTACACCTATGATGGTGCCAACCGCCTGACCCGGATCGAGAATGACAGCGGCGAATACCAAGCCTTCACGCTCAACGCCGCCGGTTCAGCGATCGCTGAGAATACCTACGCACCCAGTGGCGTGATTCATCGCCAGAACAGCCACGTTTACGACGAGCTGGGCCGGATGATCCGCACTGTCGGCGCGGGCGGAGAAACGTGGCAATTCGCCTACGACAAGCTCGGAAACCCGGTTTTGAGCGTCGATGCTCGCGGCAAGACCAGCCTGTCGAGCGTCGACGCCTTCGATCGCCCGATCACCGCAACCAACCCCGAAAACCAGACCCAGAACTTCGCCTATACCCCGTTCGAAGCCGACCTCACCCAGTTCAAGGACGGGCGCGGGCTCGCCACCAACATGGTGGTCGATGGCTTTGGTGAGACGATCCAGGAAAGCAGCCCCGATCGCGGCCTGACCAGATATTGGTATGACGAGGCAGGCCGGGTGACCCAGGCCCTCGATGACGATGGTGTGACCACAGCCTATGCCTATGATCCGGCTGATCGGCTGGTGTCCGAGACCGCATCGGGCAGCGGCTTTGCGACACAGACCATTGCCTATTCCTACGATTCCACAACCGGCGGCAACCGCGGGATCGGGCGGCTCACTTCGGTCAGCGATCCCTCTGGCAGCGAAACACTGGTCTACGATGCTCAGGGCCGGGTGATCCAGCGCACCAAGGTGATCGGCAGCCAGTCCTACACTTTCAGCTACGCTTATGATGCCAGCGGACAGGTCACCGCAATCACCTACCCCTCGGGCCACGTGGCCGAATATGTCCGCGCGCCCGATGGCCGGGTGACCGCGGTGCAGGCCCGAACCACAGCTGGCGGCGCGCAGACCGCCTTGGCGAACGCAATCACCTACAAGCCGTTCGGCCCACTCAGCTCGCTCACGCAGGGCAACGGGCTGGCTCTGACCCGAAGCTATGACGGCAACTACTGGCTCAGCGGCGTCAACTTGACCGGGACACCGGGG
>CALMBN010000275.1 GCA_937860195.1 uncultured Novosphingobium sp. | reverse complement strand
CCCCACAGCGCTTCGGCCTGCGCGGCGCAATGGGCCCTGAAACAAGTTCAGGGTGACGTCGGTTTAGTGGAGCCATTGTCATTCAATGCCCAACGCAGCTCGAACCCGCATAGCAAGTAGGTCGTCCGAATTGCCTTCTCGCAACATGCTTCGAAAATTATACAATCCACGAGGATCGTCGTCGTCGCGCACAAAAAGCAGAAGAGAGGCACCATCCTTTGTGGCAACTTCAATGCGGCGCTTTGGATTACCTTTGAAACTAGCATTGGCTGGAATGCCAACTGATCGAAGCTGTTTCAGGGTTCGAAGTGCCGCAGCTTCAGCGCCCGAATTCTCAGCGATAACCACGACATGACCGTCCTGAGGGCCAACCTCCCCCACCAACATCGCCAACCGCTCAATCCCAGCCGCCCAGCCAACCGCTGGCGTGGCAGGGCCGCCGAGCGATTCCATCAACCCATCATAGCGCCCACCGCCGAGCACAGTGCCCTGCGCGCCCAGCCGGTCGGTGACGAACTCAAACGCGGTGTGGCGATAATAATCGAGGCCGCGGACCAACGATTGTGAGCGGGTCCAGGCCACCCCCGCCGCATCCAGTCCGCTGGTCACCGCGCCAAAAAAGTCCTGCGCCTCACCGCTCAGAAAGTCGTCGATCTTGGGCGCACCCGCCACAAACGCCTGATCGCGCGGGTCCTTGCTGTCGAGAATCCGCAAAGGATTGCGTTCCAGCCGCTCCTGCGAATCTTCCGACAAGTCACCCTGCACGGCGCGGAAATATTCAACCAGACTGGCCCGCCAGGCATCGCGGCTGGCGCCGTCGCCCAGCGTATTGAGCATCAAGGTTACACCATCAGCGATCCCCAGTTCCTTGAGCAACTGATCGGCCATCACCAGCAGCTCGACATCGGCCTGCGGTTCCGCCGCGCCGATGATTTCCGCATCAAGCTGGTGAAACTGGCGGTAGCGCCCTTTTTGCGGGCGTTCATAGCGGAACAACGGCCCGTGTGTCGCAACCTTCAGCGGGGCGTGCTGCTGCCAGCCGTTGGTGATGTAGGCCCGCGCGATTCCCGCTGTGAATTCGGGGCGCAGGGTCAGCGATTCGTCGCCCCGGTCGAGGAACGAATACATTTCCTTCGAGACCACATCGGTGGTCTCGCCAATCGAGCGGCTGAACACCTCGGTCTTTTCAAACACCGGCATTTCGATCCGGCGAAAGCGGTAGAGCTTGCGGACCCGCTCAAAGGTTTCGACCACGTGGGCAAAGGCCTCGGCCTCGGCACCGAAAATGTCCTGCGTTCCGCGAATGGCTTTGGGCGTGTTGCTCATGGCGCTTGCCCCTAGCGGGTATGGTCTTTGTCGAAAAGGGTGCAGGCGAATCTTGCGGGATTGGACAACTCTCGTCACAACCAGCACCTATGAAAAAGCTAACAGGGTCCGCCATTGCCGTTATTGCGCTAGCCTTTGCTGCGCCGGCCATTTCCACCAGCTTGTCAGCGCCGATGGCGGTGCCGCTGTCGCGCCAGGTACCTGATGCGGTCGATGTGCCCTATCCGGGCGGCGCGATGCGGCTCGATATCGATGCGACTGATATTACCCGCGGTACCTATCGCGTCACCCAGACCGTTCCGGTTACGCCGGGGACCAAGCGGCTGACGCTGATGCTGCCGCAGTGGCTGCCCGGCAACCACGGTCCGCGCGGGACGCTGGCCGAATTGGTCGATGTTCAGTTCTTCGCTGGCGACCAGAAGCTCAGCTGGAAGCGCGATCCGGTCGAGGTGTTCGCGTTCCACATCGATCTGCCCGCCGGGACCAGGGAGGTGACCGCCAAGTTCATCCACACCAGCCCGCTACAATCGGCTGAGGGCCGGATCACCATGACGCAGGAAATGCTCAACCTCCAGTGGGAGAAGATGAGCCTTTATCCGGCGGGACATTATGTCCGGCAAATCCGGGTCGTGCCGAGTGTGACAATCCCCGAAGGCTGGAGCGCGGCTGTGGCGCTCGACGGGGCAAAGCAACAGGGCAACACACTGTCCTGGGCCGAGACCAGTTTCGAAGTGCTGGTCGACTCGCCGATTTTTGCCGGCAAATATTTCCGCAAATGGGACCTCGGCCAGAACGTCACGCTCAACGTCGTGGCCGACAAGCCCGAACAGCTGGCCGCCAAGCCCGAACAGATCGAGGCCCACCGCGCATTGGTTGCCGAATCGCGGCTGGCCTTTGGGGCCAATCATTTTGATCGTTACGAGTTTCTGCTCGCACTGACCGACCGGATGGGCGGGATCGGGCTGGAGCATCACCGCTCATCAGAAAACCAGCTGGAGCCCAGCGCCTTCACCGAATGGGACAAGAATGAATTCGACCGCAATCTGCTGCCGCACGAATATGCCCATTCGTGGTCGGGCAAGTATCGCCGTCCGGCCCGAATGTGGACCCCGGATTATCGCCAGCCGATGCAAGACGATCTGCTGTGGACCTATGAAGGCCAGGATCAGTTCTGGGGCACTGTATTGGCCGCGCGGTCGGGCTTGCAGGGCAAGGACATGGTGCTGGGAATGCTGGCCAGCTGGGCCGGGAACTTTGCCAACCAGCCGGGGCGCCGCTGGCGTTCGGTTGAGGATACCGGCCACGATCCGGTGTTTGCCGGCCGCAAGGCCAAGCCATTTGCCTCGCTCGCCCGCAATGAAGACTATTACACCGAAGGCGCGCTGATCTGGCTGGAGATCGACCAAATCATCCGCGAGAAGACCGGCGGAAAACGCAGCATCGATGATTTTGCCAAGCTGTTCTTCGGGATGAACGATGGTGACTATGGCCAGCTGCCGTTCGAAGCGGACGAGATTGTTGCCAAGTTGAACGCAGTCGCGCCGTATGACTGGGCCACTTTCATCCAGACCCGGATCAACACCCCCGGCCAGCCCGCGCCGCTGATCGGGATCGAGAAAGGCGGCTATCGGCTGGTCTGGAAGGACGAGCCCAATTCGTTCGAAAAGGGGCGGTTCGCAGACCAGAAAGTGCTTTCGCTGACCTATTCGATCGGGATCGTGATTGACAAGGATGCGAAAGTCACCGCCACCCTGTGGGACAGTCCAGCTTTCAACGCCGGCGTGGTGCCGGGGGCCAAGATCGTCGCAGTCAACGGCTATGGCTATGACAGCGACGGGATGAAAGCAGCGGTTGCGGCGACCAAGACCGGCGCGCCGCTGGAATTGCTGATCCAGCGCGGCAGCCGGTTCCAGACGGTGACCATCGCCTATTCGGGCGGGCTGCGTTACCCGTGGCTGGAACGCGCCACACCGGGCAAGGCTCCAACCGGGCTTGACCTGTTGCTGACCCCGAAGCGGGTGCTGGCGAAAGCGAAGGGCAAATAGCATCCCGAATTAGCCCTTGCCCATTGGCCAGGGGAGTTACTCCCCGGTGTTGCGGCGCAGCAACGGGCGGGCTAATGGCTCTATCCATGCGTATCGAGAAGATTCCCGTCGGCGATAACCCGCCCGAAAGCCTCAACGTCATTATCGAAGTCCCCGTGGGCGGCGAGCCGGTGAAGTATGAGTTCGACAAGGAATCGGGAGCGCTGTTCGTCGACCGGATCCTGCACACCCCGATGCGCTATCCGGCCAACTATGGCTTTATCCCGCACACCCTGTCTGACGATGGCGATCCGCTCGATGCGCTGGTCATCTCGCGCTCGCCGTTCATCCCCGGCTGCGTCGTACGCGCCCGCCCGATTGGTGTGCTGAACCTCGAAGACGAACACGGCGGCGATGAAAAACTGATCTGCGTGCCGGTCGATTCGACCTTTCCCTACTATTCAGACATCGGCGAACAAAAAGACCTGCCGTCGATCGTGCTGGCGCAGATCGAACACTTCTTCACCCACTACAAGGATCTGGAGCCCGAAAAATGGGTCCGGATCGGCAAGTGGGGCGATGCCGACGATGCCCGCCGCGTCGTGCTGGAGTGCATTGAGCGGTATCAGGCGGGGACGTGAGACTGGTCCTCCTCGAGCTTGCTTGGGGAGGATTTTGACGCTCAATCTCCGGCGACCATCATCCCGTCGACCCGGATGGTCGGCACGTTGACGCTGCGGTGCCATTCAAGGTCATCTGCCACCGACAATTGGCGGTACATATCGATCAGATTTCCGGCGACGGTAAACTCAGCAACTGGCCCGGCGATCTGACCCTTGACGATCCGGTAACCCGAAGCCCCCCGGCTATAGTCGCCGGTCACGCCGTTGACCCCGTGGCCGATCAGTTCGGTCACGAACACGCCCTCATCGATGTCGGCGATCAGTTCGGCCACGCTCAGCGATCCGGCCGCAAGATGGACGTTGCTGGTGCCGACCCCCGGCGAGCCGCCCGCGCCGCGAACCGCATGGCCCGTGGGCCGGCTGCCGAGCTGGCGAGCTGCGGCGCTATCCATCAGCCAGCCGGTGATCTTGCCGCCTTCAACCAGCGCGCGCGGCCCAGTTGGCAGGCCTTCGCCATCAAATGCATGCGAAGACAAGCCGCGCAGTCGCAGCGGGTCATCATGGATCGTTATGTGAGGTTGGAAGATCTGCTCATCCTCTCGCCCCAGCAGGAAACTTGCGCGCCGGGCAATGGCATTGCCGCTGATCGCCCCGGTCAAGTGCCCGACCAGTGATCCGCCGACCCTGGGATCGAACACCACCGGCATCGGACCGCTTTTGAGTTTGCCAGGACCCAGCCGCTTCACAGCCCGATCTCCGGCCTGCCGCCCGATTTCGGCCAGCGGTGGCAGGTCAGCCAGATGGTGTGCCATCCGCCAGGCATAATCGCGCTGCATTCCGCCACCTTCACCCGCAATCGCGGTCGCGCTGATTCCGTGCATGGTTCCGCCGAACGATCCGGCAAAGCCGTGGCTGGTGACCAGCGCGAAGTTGCGGGCGGACAGGCTGGCGTGCCCGCCTTCGGAATTGGTCACGCCCTTGATGGACCGCGCCGCGTCTTCGACTTCGAGCGCGCGGGCCTGCAATTGGGCGGGGGTCAGTTCGACCGGATCCTCAACATCGAGGTCGGGGAACGGGCCTTTGAACAACAGTTCCGCATCCGCAAACCCGGCGTATTGATCCTCTGGCGCGGCGCGGGCCATATCGACCGCCCGGCTGGCCAATTCCATGAGCGCGGCATCGGACAGATCGCTCGATCCGATCAAGGCAGAGCGCCTGCCGCTGAAGACGCGCAGATCGATGTGCTCGCTTTCTGATCGCTCGACATCCTCAAGCAACCCGAGCCGCACCGCGACGCTTTCTGACGAGGAGCCTGAATAGACGGCATCAGCAGCGTCTGCTCCGGCGGCGCGCGCCATATCGATCAGCGCGGCGGCGCGGTCCTGGGCGGCGGTGGGGGACAGCATCGGTGGGGCTACTCCTGTGGCGGAGCCGCCGACTTAAGGACTTAACCTCAGAAAGCAATCAGGCGAACAGCTTGCCGAGACCCAAAAACAGGCCCGAGACGGCAAACGGCAGGCCGAGCGCCAGCAGCCATAGCCACAGCTGATCGCGCCGGTAAAAGCTTTTGAACTGCGGATCTGCGGCCTGGGCATCAGACAGCCGGGCCCAGCGCTTTTCAAAACGGCGGCAGGCCGGAATGATCGCGACCACGAGGATTATCAAGGCTTTGTATGGCAGCATCGAACCGCCCTTGCCATGCATCGTCCCCAAGGTGACGAAGATCTGGAGCGCGGTGTAGACGAGCAGCGCATAAGCGACATTGTCGCTCATCCGTTTGCGCCAATCGAGCGGTTTTGCGCTGCGATGGGCCAATACCCCTTCCCATGCCTTGACCATGGCCGGCTCCCCTTTTCAGTTCCCCTCAGAAGATGAGTAGAACACCGAAGTGCCAATCGATCAAGTCTCGTTAAGCATTGTCTGCGAGGTAGCCTTGTGGACAGGCCATGCACGAAGCCTGCCAAATCGACCAATGACGCTTGCGGGCCGTCCGAAGCCCGCTTAGATCGAGGCCTATGAGCGAAGTTCAACACCTTGTCGCGCCGAACACCCAGGCCATGCAGCCGATCCCGCAGGGCGGGCTGGAAGTGATCTCGATCGCCAAAAGCTATGACAAGCGCGCGGTGCTGACCGATATCTCGCTGTCGGTCGGCAAGGGTGAGGTGCTGGGCCTGCTCGGCCCGAACGGTGCCGGCAAGACCACCTGCTTCTATTCGATCATGGGTTTGGTGAAGCCCGATTCGGGCCGGATACTGATGGATGGAGTCGATGTAACCCGCTTGCCGATGTATCGCCGCGCGATCCTTGGACTTGGCTATCTGCCGCAGGAAACCAGCATCTTTCGCGGGCTGACGGTCGAACAGAACATCGCGGCCGTGCTCGAACTGGCCGAGCCGGACAAGGCGACCCGGGCCAGCGAATTGCAGCGGCTGCTCGATGAGTTCGGGCTCGACCGGCTCCGCTCCAGCCCGGCGATGGCGCTCTCAGGCGGGGAGCGGCGGCGCTGCGAGATTGCCCGCGCGCTGGCTGCCAATCCCTCGATCATGCTGCTCGATGAACCGTTCGCCGGGATCGATCCGCTCTCGATCAGCGACATCCGCCACTTGGTGACCGACCTCAAGGATCGCGGGATCGGGGTGCTGATCACCGATCACAATGTTCGCGAGACGCTCGACATCGTCGACCGGGCCTGCATCATCTATGGCGGACAGGTGCTGTTCGCCGGCAGCCCGGAAGAGCTGGTCGCGGATGAGAACGTGCGGAGGCTCTACCTCGGCGAGGGCTTCACGCTCTAGGACCCGGCAAAATGGCCCTCGGCCCCCGCCTTGATCTTCGGCAATCGCAATCGCTGGTGATGACTCCCCAGCTCCAGCAGGCGATCAAGCTGCTGGCGCTGAGCAATCTGGAGATTGAGGCGTTCATCGGCGAGGCCCTTGAAGCCAATCCCTTGCTCGATGTCGGCGGCAGCGATGGCCCAGGCCCGGATGAGGTCCAGCCGCCCGAGGATTTGCGTCGTACGACTCTCGAAACCTCCCCCGCCGACCAGTTGATTTCCGAAGGGCGCGGTGACGAGGACCGTCCGCTCGACATCGATGTGACCGCGCTCGACCGGGATCGTGATACTGGTGACTGGAGCGCCGAGAGCCGGATCGCGGCTGGAGAGGCTGGCCCCGGTATCGACGAGCGCGGCGCGGGCGAGCCGAGCCTGGCCGAACATCTGCATGCCCAGATCGGCGCAGTGGCGCGCGATCCGCGGCTCGCTTTCATCGCCAAACATATCGCCACCGAGCTCGACGAGGCAGGATATTTGCCCGCATCTGTGGCCGAGCTCGCGGCCGAACTTGGAGTCGATACGGTTGAGGTTGAGGCGGCGCTGGCCCTGATCCACACCCTCGATCCAACCGGGGTTGGTTCGCGCAGCCTGGGCGAATGCCTGAGCCTTCAGGCCAAAGAGGCTGACCGATACGATCCCTGTATGGCCCGCCTGC
>CALMBN010000274.1 GCA_937860195.1 uncultured Novosphingobium sp. | reverse complement strand
CAATCGACCAGGCGGTGGCATCGTGCGGGTTGGCCGACCTTACCATCGCCGTCACCGCGTTTCTGCGGATGTTGTGGGCGCGTTGGGCCGCTTTTGAAATCTGGCGTTCGCTCGAAGCCGACAGCTTTGCCGTCGGGGTTCGACGCTTTCATCTGGCAGTCACAGCTGCCGAAATTGCGTTCGGAATGCTCGGCAATCGCTGGGCAAGCCTATCGATCCCAGGCTGCTCGTGACGCTCAGTGGACTATCCGGTGATGGTCTCGCGCCAATCCATCAGGCGGTCGGTTCTACAGGATGCCGAGATTGCCTCGTGATCGGACAAGCGGCAAATCTGGTCCCTTGCAGCCTGACTGAAGCGCAAGAGAAGAACGGCGGTTCCCCCGAAGGTCGTGGCCGGGAGAACCGCCGTGCAGCAAATCAGGCTTCAGAAGCCGAACGCCACGGATACCCGTGCGCCCGAGCTCTTGAACTCGTCGCTGCCGATCCCGTCGTGGAACGCAGAGATACCGGCGCGGAAGCTGCTGCTCGAGAAAAGCTCGGCGCCGCCCTCGACCCGCATCCGGAACTGGTCGGTGAACACGCTCTGACGTTCGAGGCCATAAGTGTAGATGCCGTCAGCTGCGATGAACGGCCGTAGCATCCAACCTTCGCCAGCTGCCACGGTATGTTGCAGCCGCGGGCGGAAAGCGAGTTCGCCCTGGCTCACCGATTGCTCCGGGATCGCGACACCGAAGCTGTCGAGGTAAGCCTTCTGCCGTTCGCCGAGATGGCGGACGGTGATCTCCGGGCGGAACTGGGTGGCACCACCGATGTCGAACTGGCCGATCAAGGAGGCACTGTAGAGCGAACGCGACGTCTTGAACGGATCGACGTAAGTGCCGAGCGGCGCGATCGTGTTGTTCGATGTGCCCCAGGCCGCGCGGATATCGGCATAGAAGTTAGGCGCAATCCGCGCGGTCACATATGGCCCGGCCATCCAGCCATTGCCCGTGGCACTTCCGGCGGTTCGCGCGCCGCTGGGCGAATAGCGATCGAACTGCACCAGCCCGCCAACCAGCATGTCCTTGCTGAGCCGGTAATCGGCCCCGGCGTAGATCACGCTGAAGTGGCCATTGAGCCCGTTGTAATTGAGCGAGGCGAAAGACGCTTCGGTCCAGATATCGAAAGCGTTGGCGCTGCGATCTCCCGCTGCTGCGGCGCGGGCCATTCCCAGGCTGCTGGTGACGTGGACAGTACCGGCAGCAAGGTTCAGCGACAGCGGCAAGCGGCCAGAGCCCGGCACTGGCAGGCCATAGGCGGTGGCATTGCCGCCAGAGCTCCCGGTGCCGTTCAACCGGTCAAGCCGGCGTTGCAGATCGGGCTGGTGGGCCAGCAATGCGGCGTTGCGCGCGGTCAGGAAGTTGGAGATCGAGGTCAGCGCGGCATCGCGAGAGTTGGTGCTGGTGAAAGTGCAGACCAGATTCTCGCCGGGTGCCAGTTCGATGGCAACGCTGCGATTGGCCAGGTTGATCACCGAATCGGTGTCATTGCAGACGATTGCGGTGACGATGTAACCGGCAGCGCGGGCATCGGCGGTGCTCAGCGTGTGGCTGCCGGCCGGGACCAGGCTGGCGCTAAGCTGGCCGCTGCCATTGACCGTGAGAATCGGTGCCGACAGCGGGGTAATGTCCGAGATGAAACTGAAGCTGCCGTCATCGCCCACCACCCGCTGGATGACCGTAACCGTGCCGACTGCGCGAACTGCAACTGTCACCGTGTCAGGGGCTGAATCGACCGCGCCGTCGTTGACGATCAGCTGAAACACCAGGTTCTGGGTGCCGCTGACGTTTGGCGCGATGAAGGTCGGGCTGGCGCTGGTCGGATTGATCAGGGTTACAGTCGGACCGGAAACCTGCGTCCAGGTATAGGTCAACGGGTTGCCGTCAGGATCTGTCGAGGCACCGCCGTTCAATGTAACGGTGGAGCCGGTGTTGATCGGACCCTGGTCCGGCCCGGCATCGGCCACTGGCGGGGCGTTGGGCAATACCACCACATCGACCAGGTCGGTTGGTGGATCGCCTGAGGTCAATGGGTCGCTGACCGTTACGCTGAAAGTCAGCGTCTGGTTGGCATTGCCGCCAGCCGGCGCAACGAAAGTTGGATTGCGCGTATTGGCACCGGTCAGGGTCACCGTCGGCCCGGCAACCTGGACCCATTGATAGGTCAAGGTATCGCCATCGGGATCGCTCGATGCGGCAGCGGTCAGGGTCACGGTCTGGCCGCCGTTCACCGTCTGGTCGGCTCCGGCCGAAGGGAGCGGCTGGACGTTGCCGGGAATGGTGATGTCGACCGTATCGGGCGTGGATGTCGATGTGCCGTCGTTAGCGGTCAGGCTGAAAGTCAGCACCTGATTGTTCGAAGTCTTTGGCGGCGCGGTAAAGCTGGGGGTCAGCGTGTTTGCTCCGACCAGGGTGACGGGTGTGCCGCCGGTCTGGGTCCACTGGTAAGTCAGCGGGTCGCTTTCTGGGTCGGTGGCACTGCCGGCCAGGGCGACGGCCGAACCGCCGATGAACGTGGCATCGGTTCCGGCGCTGACAGTTGGAGGTGCGTTTGCGGGGATGGTAAAGGTCACCGGGTCAGGCGAGGAATCGCCGAAGCCGTCGTTGGCGATCAGCTGGAAGGTCAACGTCTGTAGCTGGCCATTGTTGGGTGGGGCAACGAACGAGGCATTGGCGCTGGTGGGGTTCGTGATCGTAACCGGTGGGCCGGACACCTGGGTCCATTGATAGGTCAGCGGGTCACTATCGTTGTCGG
This sequence comes from uncultured Novosphingobium sp., assembly GCA_937860195.1. Classification (GTDB taxonomy): domain Bacteria; phylum Pseudomonadota; class Alphaproteobacteria; order Sphingomonadales; family Sphingomonadaceae; genus Novosphingobium. Next base: position 7,868 of record CALMBN010000274.1, on the reverse strand, counting down.
TCGCGCTGCCAATCAAAGCATTGGTCGTACCGCCGCTGATAATCGTGTCTGCACCCGCATTGGCGACTGGTAGTGAGTTGGGTCCAGCCGGGATCGTGACAGTCACATCGTCGGTTACCGGATTGGCCCCAAACGGGTCTGCGACCGCTACGCGGAACGTCAGCACTTGCGGGTGGTTTACCGCTTGCGGAGTAGTGAAGCTGATCGAGGACGTATTGGCTCCAGAGATGGTGACCGATGGACCGGCTACCTGGGTCCAGGTGTGGACAATAGGATCGCCATCCGGATCAATCGAGCTGCTCCCGAACTGGACGCCTGTTCCGCCCGCGACTGAAAAGTCTGGCGGTGCAGCCGCACTTGGGAGAGTGTTGGGCACCAGGCTCATGCAGGCCCCACCCGCCGCAATCATCATCGCGCGCGGAAGAACAGTGGCAGAATGTGCATTGGTGTAAGTTTGCGCGCTCGCACTGTCGTAGAAGACAAGCTGATACGCAGCGGCCGGAAGGCTGGTGTTGAGGATGATGCTTTCCGCCGGGCGGGTGAGAGTTTGTCCAATCGGCATCGCCACGGTATTCGAGACCAGCAGATTAATTCCCGGATTGCCGCCGTTGACCAGTACGCCATTGTTGCGCACGGCGAATTCGAAAACATCCTGCCCGCCGCCATCATTGGTGCTGGCGGTGTAGCCCCAGGCAAACCGGATTGTGCAGGCATTGCCGTTGGCATTTGCAAAGTTGAACGTCGGCCCGGTTATCGCCGTTGCCGCCGATGCGGGTGTCGCCGCCAAGCCAGCCGTGATGGTAATGCCACCTAGCATGAGCGATTGGATTACCTTCTTGCGGATCGAATTTTGCACTGTTGCACTCCCCGAGAGATGAAATGGTCAGGAGTGTTATGCGTGATCGGCTGAGCTGACAGTATGCCACGCCCGCGCTGCCATATCTGTGGCTGTCGCTTGGTATCAGAGTTTTAACTGTCCGGTTTTGACTGCCTCATAGACCGCTTCGCCGCGTGAATGGACCGCGAGCTTGCGGTAGATCGACTTGACGTGGTTGCCGACGGTGAACGGCGAGATACCCAGAATCCGGGCCGCTTCCTTGTAGCTGCCACCTTTGGCGAAGACTTCGAGCAGTTCGACCTCACGCGCTGTCAGTCCATTGTTCTCGGCTTCGGCAGCCTCGATCATCGGTTTGCCGCGCAGCAGCTCGAGCATATAGACCGCCGCCGCCGAGCTGACCGGTGCGCCGCCATAGAGCGTGGCGCGGATGCCTTCGAGGATCGCAGCTGGCGCGCTGTCCTTCAGCAAGTAACCATCGGCTCCGGCGCGGATCGCGTTGACCACCGTCTCCCGGTCGCCGAACGAGGTCAGCACCAACGCCTTGGCATTGCCGGCGGCTTTGGCCTCGGCTACGAAATCGAGACCGCTGCCGTCGGGGAGTCCGATGTCGACCAGGAACAGGTCGGGCTGCAATTCGAGCAACTCGCGCGCCTTGGCGAGGTTGTGGGCAATGCCTGCGACATCGAGCTCGCTTGCGCCGGTGACGATATCGATCAGGTAGTCGCGGACAATCGGATCGTCGTCGACGATGGCAATGCGGCTGTTGGCAGGTGTGTCGGTCATTCGCTCTGGCTGCCCCGCAAGGTAATAGCGCCGCAAGTTAGATCGGGTTGTGGTCCAATGATATGGCCAGACCTATGGCATGATCTCGATACTGCGCGAGGCCGGCAGGTCGAGCACTATCGTGACTCCTGCGCTGGTCGAGACAATATCCAGCCTGGCACCAATTCCCGCTGCCCGCACGGCCATGCTGGTCAGCCCTTTGCCGCGTTTATTGGCCGCGCCCATGCCGGTGCCGTCATCGGCAATTTTCAGTCGCACGGCATAGGCCGGATCGGGGCTGGGCTGAATTGTGGCAGTCAGCGCTTTGCCGCCCGAATGCTTGAGCGCATTGGCCACGGCTTCCTGCATGATCCGAAACACCTGAAGAACGTCGCGCGGGCCAAAGTCCGGAAGGGTGCCGTCTGTTTTGTCTTGCCAGACAAACCGCAGCCCAGCTGCTTCCACCCGTGGTTGCACCCGCTCACGAAATATTGCGAAGGCCGAACTCAGTGATTCCCCAACCGAATCCATCGAATCGATCAGCAATCGCATCTCGTCGATCACCGATTGCAGTCCTTCGGCCACTGCCGCCGGCTTGGCCACTCCGCGCCGCGCCGCCAGCAGCATCGACATCAGCTCGCTGCCCAACCCATCGTGCATGTCGCGCATGATCCGCTGGCGTTCGGCGACATGGGCCTGTTTGCGGACCAGGTTCTTTTCGCGGGTGTGAGCGGCTTCGAGTTCGATGGTGCGCTCACCAAGCTGTTGCTCCAGCAGGTTGTTCAGCGAAGCAGAGGATTGAAACAGCCGCACATTTCGTGCCAGGAACGCCGCGACCAGTCCCAGCACCAGAAACGGCATGGCGCGGTTGGTGTGCTGCACGAACGGCAGATCGAGCAAGGTCGTCACCGCATCCATCGCGATCAAAGTCAGGCACAGGATGAACAGTGCCGTTTCGATATGCCGTTCGGCCAGATTGCGCAGGATGCTGCGCAGGAACAGCACCAGAGCGCCCAGCGCCATGGCCAGTCCGAACCACATGCTGATCCGGTCAACGGTATCGACTTTGTCAAACAGGCCAAACTGGAAGATGGTCCACAATCCGGCCATCAGCACGACAAATGCCGTAACGGACACCCGCGGGATCCAGCGCAGTGGATTGCCCGAAAAGTGATTGGCGAGATTGAGCCACGCCAGCGGCACGAAGTTGACCCAGAAGAACAGGTAGAACATCCGCACAACCCCGTGGATCGGCGGATCAGTGGTCACGAAGTAGGTTAATCGCGCCGTCCATCCCAAGGTGACGAGCATCAGCCAGTACAACATCGGCGACCGCGCCCCTCGTGCGATCACGATGCCGATAAGGAATGCCAGGATTGCGCCGGCGGCGATGCTCATGAAATTGAATTCGTTGAGCGTGAAAAGCTCGTATTTCATCGCCGAGGAGAGCGCTGCATAGTCGGCGATGCGTGGCGGAGCGAAGTGGAAGTAGGGCGCCCCCTGATCGCGGACCAGGATCAGGTCGAGCTGATTTGCGCCTACCTGCAGAACGCCTTCGGGCAGCCGGAAAATGGTGCGCACATTGCCGTGGTATGTCTGGCGGCCAAGCTCTAATCCGCCTTCCTGATAGATCGTCGAGCCATTCAGCTTGAGCTGGTAGTTGTCGCTTCCGATCCGCACGTACATGCCCAGTGGGCGGCTGGGCAGCCGGTCCAGTTCAAATCGCGCCCGGACCCCACGGTAGCCGGGATCGCAGCAATCTTCGATCGGCATTTCCCGAGGCTCGAAACGCGCAGCCTTCCAGCCCCTTTCGTCGGGCGAGGCGAGGCGTGCATACTCAACAGTGCTGAGCTCGATCACCGATTCGGGTGGATTCGCCGCTTTGAAGAAGGGGGTGAAGGCAAGCCAGTACAGCGCTTGCACAATCAGGATCGCGACCAACCCTGATCTCAGGCCTCCGCCGCGGAAATCCTTGTAGCCGGTTGCCGCTAACATTGCTGTGACCCCTGCTGAACTCTGCGACCATCGATATGGCATCTTGCCGGGTCCGGCACTGCCATATCCATGGTGCCAGAACGACCAAATGGCGCAAGCGGCCTGCATCCTCACAAAGAAACGCGGATTCCCGGCGCATGCCGTTTTATCTTCTTCAAATGCTCGGGCTTGATCTCGAAACCTTTGGCGATGTGCTGACCGGGGCGCAGCCGTTACAATCGCACACCGCAGAAACGGTCCCGCCGCGCTATTCCACCAACTGCAAAGCCTTCATCAACGCCGCCTGGTCATAGTAGGGGCGTTCACAGATGATCCGGTCGCTGCCCGGACCAAATTCAAAGCTGGCGGACATGCGGACCCGGAATGATCGGCCAGTCGGCTCGATCGTGCGGCTGCCCAGATTGAGTGGACCAAGGTGCGTTCCGGTCAGCCAGAACTCGACCAGCACAGTTTCCGATGCCGGATCGGCCGCAATCGCGATCACTTCATTGCCCTGATCGGGAAACGGTACGCGCGACTGCGCGAAATAGCGCCGTACCTGCGCTTCGCCATCGAACACGGTACCGGGGCCATAAAGCTCGTAGCGGGGGTGTTCGAATGTGGCGATCACGCCGTCCCAGTCATGGGAGATTTCCAGCGCCATGTGGCGGCGCACTGTTTCGATACGGCGGGTTTGCAGGTCGATGTCCATGACCCGGTGGTTAGGAGGGCCAATCTGCTTCGGCAAGCCCGCCCTGCCGCGGGCGGGTCAGACCGGCATATTGTCAATCAGCCGGGTGCCGCCGATTCGCGCTGCGACCAGCAGGCGGGCAGGGCGGTCGCCCAGCCGTTCCAGCCGCTCCAGCGAGGCGGCATCGCGGAATTCGGCATAGTCGACCGAGGAAAAGCCGCCGCCGAGCAGGGCAGAATTGAGTGCAGTCTCGGCTTCGGTCAGGCTTGACCCGCGCTTTGCAGCAGCAATGGCTGCCCGCATTGCCTTGGGCAGCGATGCCGCATTGGCGCGGTCGTCTGGTGAAAGAAAAGCATTGCGCGAAGACATCGCCAGCCCATCTGCTTCGCGCACGGTCGGCACGCCGACGATGGCATCGGCTTGTGGCGCAGCCAGATCCAGGTCGCGAGTCATCCGCCGGATCACCGCCAGTTGCTGCCAGTCCTTCTCGCCAAACAGCGCCAGATCTGGCTGCACCTGGTTGAACAGTTTGCAGACCACCGTCGCCACGCCATCGAAATGGCCCGGCCGCGCCGCGCCGCACAGCCCGGCACTGACCCCGGCGACCGAAATGTTGGTCGCGTAGCCTGCGGGATACATCACCGCCGCCTCCGGAGCCCACAGCAGGCTCACCCCTTCTGCCTCCAGCAGTGCAGAATCCGCCGCCAATTGGCGCGGATATTTGCCCAGATCCTCATTTGCGCCAAACTGGCGCGGATTGACGAAGATCGAGACCGCGACGTGAGCGGCACGATTGCGGGCTTCGCGCACCAGGGTCAGGTGGCCTTCGTGCAGCGCGCCCATGGTCGGGACCAGCGCCAGCGGGCCATCGGCCCTCAGCGCTGCGACGGCAGTGCGCAGTGGATCAACGCGGTTCACGGTTTGCACGTCTTGGCACCCTTGACGTATGACTGATCCAGCAGTCCTAGCCCCGCAGCCCGGTTCACCGCAACAGTCAGCAGAAAGTCTCAAAGCCCAGTGTCACTGACAAATACCCCGCACCGTATCGTCTTCGCCAACGAAAAAGGCGGAACCGGCAAGTCGACGACCGCAGTCCATATCGCGATCGCGCTGGCCTACCAGGGGGCAAAGGTCGCCGCGCTGGATCTCGATCCGCGCCAGCGCACCTTGCATCGCTATCTTGAAAACCGGGCCGAGACTGAACGGCGACGCGCCATCACTCTGCCAACCGCCCGGTTCGGTGTGTTTGTCGGCACCACGGTGGAAGAACTCGATGCCCAAATTGCTGAGCTTTCGCAGGGTGCGGATTTTATCGTGTTCGACACTCCCGGGCGGGATGATCCTTTTGCGCGGGAAGTTGCAGCTGAGGCTGATACGCTGGTCACACCGCTTAATGACAGCTTCGTTGATTTCGATCTGATCGGACAGGTTGATGCCGAAACGTTCAAAGTCCGCCGCCTGTCGTTCTATGCCGAACTGATCTGGGAAGCCCGCAAGAAGCGGGCAATGACAACGATCACCGAAAGGCGCCGCGAGATGGACTGGGTCGTGGTCCGCAACCGCACCCAGCATATGGAGGCCCGCAATCAGAAACGGCTCGACCAGGCGCTGACCGAGCTGTCAAAGCGGGTCGGCTTCCGGGTTTCGAGCGGGCTAAGCGAACGGGTGATCTACCGCGAACTGTTCCCCTCAGGCCTGACCTTGCTCGACAAGGGGCAACTGGGCGAGCTTGGCACCAGCCACCTTGTGGCCAGACAGGAACTGCGCGCATTGGTGGCCTCGCTCGGCTTGCCGATGCCGGCGCGGCGCGAGCCCGAACTGGCGCTGGCGACCAGCGCCTGATAGGGCCGGGTGATGGGCCGCCTGATCATCTTTGCCTTGATTGCCTGCGCGGTGCTGCGGATGGCCACCGGCAAGTGGCCGTGGCAGCTGTGGCAAGCCTCGCAGCGCAGTCAGGACGAGGCGCAGGCCCGCAGCCTGCTGGGGGTAAGTCCCAAAGCCAGCCGGGATGACATCGCCGAAGCCCACCGCCGCCTGCTGATTCGGGTTCACCCTGACAAGGGCGGCACCAATGAGGCAGTCCATCAGGCCAACCGAGCCAAAGACATCCTGCTCGCGCGGATCGCGCGGCACCCAGCGGAGCAAGCATGACTCACCAGTTCCACCCTACCGTGCTGCGCGAATACGACATTCGCGGGATCATTGGCGAAACCCTGGGCGAGGCTGATGCCTATGCCATTGGCCGCGGCTTTGCGACGCTGCTCGGCCGGGCCGGGGGATCGCGGATCGCGGTTGGCTATGATGGGCGGACCAGCTCGCCGATGCTGGAAGCGGCGCTGGTCCGCGGCATCAACGATGCCGGGCTCGACGCGGTCCGGGTCGGGATGGGGCCAACCCCGATGCTTTACTATGCAGAGGCCTCAGCCGAAGATGTGCAGGGCGGCATTCAGATAACTGGCAGCCACAATCCCGCCAATTACAATGGCTTCAAGATGGTATTTCTGGGTCGTCCGTTTTTCGGCGAGGATATCAAGCGGCTGGGCACGATGGCGGCGAGTGGCGACTGGGCTGAAGGCCAGGGAGGCCACGAACAGCGCGCGGTGCTGACCGCCTATGTCGCGCGGCTGGTCGAAGGGCTGACGGGGATCGACCGCGCCGCGCTCGGCGATCTCAAGATCGGCTGGGATGCCGGGAACGGCGCAGCCGGCCCCGCGCTCGAATTGCTGGTCAAGGATCTGCCTGGCGAACACCATTTACTTTTCACCCAAGTGGACGGGACTTTTCCGAACCATCATCCGGATCCGACCGAGGAGAAGAATCTGGCCGATCTGAAGGCTCTGGTCGCGGCCAAAAAGCTCGATTTCGGGGTGGCTTTTGACGGCGACGGTGACCGGATCGGGGCAATCGACGGCTTGGGCCGGGTAATTTGGGGTGACCAATTGCTCATGATCTATGCCGAAGACCTCCTGCGGATGCTGCCCGGAGCCGCGATTATCGCGGATGTGAAAGCCAGCAAGGCTCTATTCGAAAGAGTCTCTGCGCTGGGTGGACGGCCGACTATGTGGAAAACCGGACACAGCCTTATTAAATCCAAAATGAAGGAAATTGGCGCGCCGCTGGCCGGGGAAATGAGCGGCCACGTGTTTTTCGCGCATCAGTATTACGGGTTCGACGATGCGCTTTATGCCGCCGTCCGGTTGATCGCGGCCTCGTCCCGGCTGGGCAAGAGCGTCACGCAACTGCGCGGCGAGATGCCCGCGCTGGTCAACACGCCCGAGTTGCGCTTTCAGGTTGATGAGGCCCGCAAGTTCGCAGTGGTGGAGGAAGTGCGCGGACGGCTCTCCGCCACCGGGGCCGATGTCGATGCCACTGATGGTGTGCGGGTTTCGACCACCGACGGCTGGTGGCTGTTGCGTGCCTCCAACACCCAGGACGTGCTGGTCGCGCGCGCTGAGAGCGAGGATCAGCCAGGGCTTGACCGACTGTTGGCGCAGATCGACGCGCAACTGGCCGCGTCAGGACTGGAACGCGGACCGCAAGCTGGTCATTAGAGCAAGATGCGCGAAATGTGAATCGCTTCACCCCCACATCCGTTCATCCTGA
>CALMBN010000273.1 GCA_937860195.1 uncultured Novosphingobium sp. | reverse complement strand
CATGTGAGCAACGCCCGACGGTATTTCGTGCGGCATGCGGTTGCGAAACAATACGTGACAATCAAGAAGTGGTCTCAAGGGTAGACTTCTGTTGGTTACCCCGATTACACCTTGTAGTTGGACGACGTACGGGAAGGGGACCGTTGCTTCACACAGCCTTGGTTGGGTCGGCGCAAGCCGTGGGCGGCGCTTTGGCGGCGCTAGATCGTTGGGACCGTTTCGGCCTCAGCGTCAGCGGCGCCGTGTTGATTGGACCAGGCGACGTCGATGTTCCCGTGCTGGCGCGTGCGCCGCTGTGGCAGAGCTTGGACTTCAGCGCGCTCGATGTGCTCATCCTCGATGAGGCCGACCGGATGCTCGATATGGGCTTCATTCCGGATATCGAAGAAATCTGCACCAAATTGCCGGCTCAGCGTCAGACCCTGCTGTTCTCGGCAACGATGCCGCCACCGATCAAAAAGCTGGCGGACAAGTTCCTGACCAATCCCAAATACATCGAGGTCGCCCGTCCAGCGTCGACCAACACCCAGATCGTCCAGTTCAAGGTTCCGGTCGCGAGCGCGCGGGGCAAGCGTGACGTGCTGCGGACCTTGCTCCGCACCGACGATGTCAAGACCGCGATGATCTTCTGCAACCGCAAGACCACTGTTCGCGATCTGGCCAAGACTTTGAAACAAGACGGGTTTTCGGCAGGCGAGATCCACGGCGACATGGACCAGTCGGCCCGGATTGCCGAGCTTGACCGGTTCAAGGACGGCACCATCAACATCCTGTGCTGCTCGGACGTTGCGGCAAGAGGCCTCGATGTGAAGGGTGTCAGCCACGTTTTCAATTTTGACACGCCGTGGCATCCCGATGACTATGTCCACCGCGTCGGTCGCACCGGCCGCGCCGGAGCGACCGGGCGGGCCTTTACGCTGATCGCGCCCGAAGATGCCGAGGCGATCGAGAATGTTGAGAAGCTGACCGGCGGAAAGCTGACCGTGTTCGAAGTTGGCGCCGGGGCCAAAGCGCCGCCGCAGAGCGAAGACAAACCTGAACGCAAGCCTCGCGAAGAGCGTGAGCCCCGCGCCGCCCGGGCTCCGCGCGCAGCTCGTGAGCCGCGCGACGAACGCGCACCCCGAGCCGAGCGTGCCCCGCGTGAGGAGCGCCCCGAGCGCGCACCACGCCAGGAACGCCCCAAGCGCGATGGAACCAAACCGGCGGCAGCGGAACCACAGCGTCAATCGTCGGCCGGAGCTGACGATGGTGTGTGGAATGGCCCTGTTCCCAGCTTCCTGGGCGTTTCGGCGCTTTAGTCTGCCGCGAGAAAATGTAGGAAGTCCACCGGCCACCCCCGACAGTTGAAGGAGGGTGGCAGTGGCTATTCCGCAGATATTATTCCACGCTCAATTTTTCTCGATGCTGACGCGCCAAGTGTAATATGTCCCACCTTGTGTATCGCCGCTCCTTCCCTCGCAACTGCCAGGATTGGCACGAATTGTCATTTGAACAGGGCGAGGGGAATCCTTAGGATATGTCTCTATAAGCCACTGTGGTTCTCTGACCAGACCAGGACTGCCATCCTTCCAAGAAACGAGTGCACTTGAGTCCCGCAAAAGGCGGTAACCAATGGGTGCGTTAAAAACTGCGCGATCCTTTGATTCCTGACATCCTGCCGTATTACCTTGGCAACCGGCATGGCAAGATGCCACCGCTTCAAGATACCCAGCGTCATGGCCTTGAGCCAAAGCACTCTGTGAAAGACTGCAAATAGCCACGACCGAAAATAACTTAGCCTTCATCACTTTCTCCTTCGCACAGAAATACAAACCACCTCCGCAATGCAGACGGTTAGAAAAGGTTAGCTCGTTTTTAGCTATACTTCAAGCTTCACAAAGCTATCAATCACCCGTTTCGCCCCCGCTGTCTCAAACTCGATTTCGAGCTTGTTGCCTTCCTGCGCGGTGATGGTGCCGTAGCCGAACTTTTCGTGGAATACCCGCACCCCTACGCCCACATCGCCACGCGGCCGTGCGGCGAAACTGGCGGCTGACCGCGTGGCTTCGGGCAAGCGGCGCGGGGCAGGGTCATAGGGCTGGGCGGCGGCGCGTTGCCAGCCGGGGCCGCGGGTCATGGTTCGGCCCGGTTGGCTGGCGACATGGGCAAAGGGATCGCTGACCTCTGACCATTGCGCCCGCCACAGCGAGGCGCCGCCCGAGAGCGTGCTCTCCTGCTCGATATGCGCTTCGGGCAGTTCGGCGATGAACCGGCTGGGGATCGAGCTGGTCCACTGGCCATAGATCCGCCGGTTGGCGGCATAGAGGATCGTGCAGCGCCGCCGCGCACGGGTGATCGCCACATATGCGAGCCGGCGCTCCTCTTCCAGGCTCGCAAGCCCGCCATCGTCCATCGCGCGCTGGCTGGGGAACACGCCCTCTTCCCAGCCGACCAGAAACAGATTGTCGAATTCCAGCCCCTTGGCAGCGTGGATCGTCATGATCGTCAGCTTTTCGGCGCTGTCATTGGCATCATTGTCCATCACCAGGCTGACATGCTCGAGGAACTCGCCGAGCGTTTCATATTCTTCCATCGCGCGGGAAAGTTCGGCGAGGTTTTCAAGCCGGCCGGCGCTTTCGGCGCTCTTTTCGGCCTGGAGCGCGTCGGTATAGCCGCTTTCTTCCAGCACTTGCCGGACCAGCTCGGCCGGTGAGAGCGCCTTGGCCGCATCGCGCCAGCGCGCCACACTGCGCATGAAGTTCAGCAAGGTGCCGCGGGCGCGGGCGGGCAACTCGTCGGTATCGACAATCTCGACCGCCGCCAGACTGAGCGGAATCGCCCGGGCCCTGGCATGGCGGTGGATTTTCTCCAGCGTCTTGTCACCCAGCCCGCGCTTGGGGCTGTTGTAAATCCGCTCAAACGCCAGATCGTCGCTCGGCTGGGCGATCAACCGCAGGTAGGCCAGCGCATCACGCACTTCGGCCCGCTCATAAAACCGGAAGCCACCAACGATCTTGTAAGGCAGGCCGATCGAAATGAACCGGTCCTCAAACTCGCGGGTCTGGAACTGGGCGCGGACCAGAATCGCGACCGTGGCAAGGCTGGCGCCCTCGCGCTCGAGTCGTTCGGCTTCCTCGCCAACGCGCCGGGCTTCCTCGGGGCCGTCCCACACACCGATGACGCGGACCTTGTCGCCGCCATTCTTCTCGGTCCACAGCGTCTTGCCGAGCCGGTGGCTGTTGGCATCGATCAGGCCCGATGCAGCCGCGAGAATATCTGGTGTGGAGCGATAGTTCTGCTCAAGCCTGATCACCTTCGCGCCGGGAAAATCCTGTTCGAACCGCAGAATATTGGCAACTTCTGCGCCGCGCCATGAATAGATTGACTGGTCATCATCGCCGACCACACAGATGTTCTTGTGCCCCTGAGCAAGCAGCCGCAGCCAGAGATACTGGACCTGATTGGTGTCCTGATACTCGTCAACCAGCACATATTTGAAGCGCTGCTGGTATTGTTCGAGCACGTCGCGATGGGTCCGCAGCACATTGAGCATGTGCAACAGCAAATCGCCGAAGTCGCAGGCGTTGAGCGCCTTTAGCCGGTCCTGATAGAGCCGGTAGAACTTCTGCCCTTGGCCGTTGGCATAGGCTTCGGAATCGCCCGCTGACAGATCCTGCGGGTTCAGCCCCTTGTTCTTCCAGCGATCGATGCATTGCGCCAGCAGCTTGGCCGGCCAGCGCTTGTCATCCAGCCCTTCGGCCTGAATAAGCTGTTTCAGTACGCGCAGTTGATCGTCGGTATCGATGATCGTGTAGTTCGATTGCAGTCCGACCAGCTCGGCATGGCGGCGCAGCAGTTTGGCCGCGATCGAGTGGAACGTGCCGAGCCAGGGCATTCCTTCGACCGCCGGGCCGACCAGATGCCTGACCCGCTCCTTCATCTCGCGCGCCGCGCGGTTGGTGAAAGTGACGCACAGAATCTCGCTCGGCCAGGCCAGACGGCTGCGGACGATATGGGCGAGCCGCGCGGTCAGCGCTGCAGTCTTGCCGGTTCCAGCCCCAGCCAGCATCAGCACCGGACCTTCGGTGGTCAGTACGGCTTCGCGCTGCGGCGGGTTCAGCCCGTCCAGCAGCGGGTCGGCAGGGGATTCGGGTGGATGTTGCACCGGCGAACATCTAGGGAACGCAGGGGATTGACGCAAGGCTTCGGTTGACATCGACGCGCCCGGTGGCGAGGTCTGCGCAGCCATGCACCCGATCCGCCAAAACGCCCGCGTTCTGACTGCCAGCCTTGTCGGCACGGCGGTGGAGTTCTTCGATTTCTACATTTTCGGCACCGCTGCCGCGCTGGTATTCGGGCCGCTGTTCTTCCCTTCGGAATCGAGCGCGGCGCAGCAGCTTGCCGCTTTCATGAGCTTTGGCCTGGCGTTCTTTGCCCGGCCACTCGGCGCAATCGCCTTTGGTCATTTCGGGGACCGGATCGGACGCAAGGCGACGCTGGTGGCGTCGTTGTTGCTGATGGGCCTTTCAACCGTGCTGATCGGGGTGTTGCCGGGCTATGCCGCAATCGGCACCGCAGCGCCCTTGCTGCTGTGCCTGCTGCGTTTTGGACAAGGTTTCGGCCTGGGCGGAGAATGGGGCGGCGCGGCGCTGCTTGCGGTGGAAAACGCGCCCAAAGGCTGGGAGAGCCGGTTTGGTGCGGCACCGCAGATGGGCGCGCCGCTGGGGTTCCTGTTTTCCAATGGGCTGTTCCTGCTGCTCGGGCTGGGGCTTAGCGAGGAAGATTTCATTGCCTGGGGTTGGCGAATCCCGTTTCTGGCGAGCGCGGTGCTGGTCATTCTGGGGCTGTGGATCCGTCTGAAGATCGCTGAAACCCCAGCCTTTGCCAAAGCCGAAGCGCCGGCTTTGGCCGTGCCGATTGCCGAAGTGATCAGACGCCATCCGCTGCTGCTGTTGTCTGCTTCAGCCGGAGCCGCGTGCTGCTTTGCGATCTTCTATCTCAGCACTGCCTTTGCGTTGTCCTATGGCACCACCACGCTGGGGATCGGCCGGCAAACCTTTCTGGCGCTCCAACTTGGCGCCAATGTGTTCTTTGCGCTCGGAATTATCGGCGCGGCGATTGCGGCGGACCGGTTTGGCGCGGGCCGGGTTATTGCGGTGGGGGCCGTGCTGACGATCGCCACCGGGCTGGTTTTCGGGCCGATGCTGGCGTCGGGCTCGCTACCCACGATCTTCGTGCTGCTATCGTTCGCTTTGGCCGTGATGGGGCTGACCTATGGCCCGCTCGGCGGCTGGCTCAGCGCGTTGTTTCCAGTGCGGGTGCGTTACACCGCGATTTCGCTCGCCTTTACCTTCGGCGGGATCGTTGGCGGGGCGCTGACCCCGATTGCAGCGCAACAATTGGCAGCGAGCGGCCAGATTGTCGCAGCGGGCTGGCTGCTGGCGGCCGTGGCAGTATTGACGCTACTGGGGCTTAAGCTGGCGAGGCCCGCAGCAAGGTGATCTTGGCCTTGCCGACCTTGCGGTCCGCCATGGTTTCCAGCCCCTTTATTTTCGGGTCTTCGGTTGCAGCGGTTTCCAGACTGATCCAGGTCGCCGGGCCGATCCAGCCAAGTCGCTGCAATTTATCGAGCGCAACCTCGCCCGCGCTGGTCCCATAGGGCGGATCGAGCAACACCAGATCG
>CALMBN010000272.1 GCA_937860195.1 uncultured Novosphingobium sp. | reverse complement strand
GAATGTGTCAAACCGGGCATGCGCTTGGGGTTGGGCACAGGCTCGACGGCCGAACACTTCGTCCGCACCCTCGCGCCGCGTGCAGCCGCGCTCAAAACTTCCCAGACAATCACTTGGGCCAATCCGCTGCCACCAAAGCGCCGCCCGCCGCCCATCCGGCGAAGCAATGGGAACACAAAGACGAACAGGATGATCACCAGCCAGATAATCACTCCGATCGGAACACTATCGCCCGACGGCTTCGTGCTGGCATTGGCCTGCGCCGCAACTTGCTGGGCCTGATCGGGCGGCAGGGTCAGCTGCTGGATGATCGCGTCGGTTCCCGCCTCGATCCCGCCGGGCATATCCTTGGCCTTGAAACGCGGCACGATCTGGCGGTTGATGATGAGAGATGAGAGCCCGTCGGTCAGCACCGGCTCAAGCCCATAGCCAACTTCGATCCGCAGTTTTCGCTCATTCGGCGCGACAATCAGAATTGCGCCGTCGTTGCGTTGCTTGTCACCCAGCCCCCAATGGCGGCCAAGCCGATAGCCATAGTCCGAGATTTCGTAGCCCTCGAGGCTGGCGAGTGTCACCACCGTAACCTCGCGCTGCGACTGGGCCTTCAGCGCAACCAGCTTTTGCGACAGCCGGGCTTCGACATCCGGCGGCAGAATCTCTGCCTGATCGACCACCGGGCCGGTCAGCGCGGGAAATGTCTGGGCATAGGCCGAGCCCGGCAAAAGCAGCACGGCAAGGGTCAGCAACGCGCTGACCGCCCGGGCCAGCGCACTGTGTCCGAATGCAGGTGCAGGCCCGGCTTGGCCGAGCATCGTCCGATCCCCTCTCAGAGCTTTCCTTCAAGGCTGGGGGCTGCTTCTGCGCCCGGTGTGGTGGCCTGATACGGGACCATCGGTTGCGCACCGTAAATCACCTTGGCACCGATCGCGTCGGGGAAGGTGCGGATCGTGGTGTTATAGTTGCGCACTGCCTCGTTGTAATCGCGAATCGCGATTCGAACCCGGTTTTCAGACCCTTCGAGCTGGCTTTGCAGCATTTGATAATTGTCGATCGATTTTACCGTCGGATAGGCTTCGGTGTTGGCGAGCAGCCGACCGAACCCGCCGAGCGTGCCGGAAAGCTGATTCTGGGCATCCTGGAAGGCCTTCATCTTGGCCGGATCGGTCAGATCGTCAGCGCTCAATGTGATGCTGGTTGCTTTGGCGCGGGCCTCGACCACGCCAACGAGGATGCCTTTTTCCTGCGCGGCGGCACCTTTGGCGACGGCGGCAAGGTTAGGGATCAGATTGGCGCGTTCCTGAAACGCCGCCTGGACATCGGCCCACTTGGCCTTGGCCGCTTCCTCGGCAGTCGGCACGGAATTGATCCCGCAGCCTGCCAGCGAAGCGGCGGCGACGGATACCAGTGCGATCCGGCCAAAGTTACCAAAACGATCAAACGAAGTGGACATTGCTGCGATCCTCTCTGTCGCCCGCGATTTGCGGACCCCCACAATGTAGGGCTGTGCGGCGAGGGTTCAAGCGAAACCGGATGGTATCGATTGCAGGACCGATTTTTGCATGGCAATCACGGTCCCCTCACGTAGGTGTCAAAGGGGACGCAACATGCTAAGTGAATTCAAGGCCTTCATTGCGCGCGGCAACGTGCTGGATCTGGCGGTTGGTGTGATCATCGGCGCAGCATTTGGAAAGATTGTCTCGTCGCTGACCGACGATGTGATCATGCCGGTGATTGCTGCGATCGTCGGCGATACAGACTTTTCCGCCAAGTATATGGTGCTGAGCGGAACCGCACCCGAAGGCGCGAGCCTGGCAGCCGCCAAAGAAGCGGGAGCAAACATCCTCGCCTGGGGCAGCTTCATCACTGCGGTGATCAACTTCCTGATCCTGGCGTTCGTGATCTTCCTGATCGTGCGGCAGGCCAACAAGGCAATGCCGCCGGCCGCAGCAGCAGCTCCAGGTCGAATGACAGGGGGTCTACGCGAGGAAGCTG
>CALMBN010000271.1 GCA_937860195.1 uncultured Novosphingobium sp. | reverse complement strand
CAAGGATCCGGGCCATCGCCCGCAGGCCCGCCTTGGCGGCGGCATAGACGAGATTCCCCGGCACCGCTGCGACCGAGCCGATCGAGCCGGTGATCACGATCGAGCCACCGTCACGCAGCAACGGCAGTGCCGCTTGAATCGCGAAGAACGCCCCTCGCAGGTTGACCGAATGAACTTCGTCCCAGAACGCCTCGGTCACGCCCTCGATCGGCGCGAACCCGCCGACCCCGGCGTTGACGAACAGCACGTCGATCCCGCCGAGCTTGGCTGCGACCTGATCCATCGCAGCGCGGCTTTGCGCTGGGTCGCCCATATCGCTGACAATCCCGAGCGCCTCGCACTCCTCTGCGGCCGCCTCTAGTGTTGCGGCGTTACGCCCGGTCAGCGCCAGCTTTGCGCCCTCGGCCCGGAACTGCCGGGCCGCCGCCAGGCCAATCCCGGCATTGCCGCCCAGGATCATCACGCACTTGCCGGCAAACCGCATCAGAACATCCCGTTGGCGTTGGCGCTCTTTTCCGGGACTGGCTGGAGCACATCCCAGTGTTCAACCACCTTGCAACCCTTGACCCGCAAGATATCGACCACCGCCATGCCGCGATCCCCTTCGGCAAAGCGGCCCCATGAATGGACCACCACCAGATCGCCCTCGGCGATTACCCGTTTGATCTCATACTTCATGGCGGGGTTGTTTTTGAAAAACGGCTCCAGAAAGCCAATCGCGGCATCCCGCCCGGTCGCGGCCATCGGGTTGTGCTGGATATAGCCGGGATCGACCCAGGTCTCAAACGCGCCGCGCACGTCTTTCTGAATGTAGAACTGGGTCATGAAAGCGGTTACAACCTGCTTGGGCTTGCATTGCCGGGCGGCAGCTGGCTGGGCGCCGAGAGCCAGCGCGGCAAGGGTGACAGCGAGAATCGGACGCATGGCTTTCTCCTTCAGAACATCGGATTAGGATTGATCGGTTCACCGGGCACATCCTGCAAGACATCCCAATGCTCGGCAATCATCCCGCCTTCGAGCCGAAAGATATCGACCACGGCAAAGCCCGGATCGCCTTTCCAGCGCGACACGTGAACATGGACGATCACGTGATCGCCATCGACAAAACTGCGGTGGATCGTCTGGACCGCAGCGGGCGAGTCAGCGCGGCGGGCATCGAGCCAGTCTTTGAGCGCCTGCACGCCAGGTTCAGCCAGCGTCGAATGCTGGATATAGCCGGGCAGGATGTAGTCATCGACCTTGCCGCTATCGAGCGCCATCAGCACGTTGCGATACATCGCCAGCACATGATCGAGATTGGCCTGTTCGGCTGCCGTTCGGCTCATCCAATCTCTCCGCTTGTCTTGATAACAATTGTTAGGATATGCCCCAGCCCGCAAAGGGCGTAAAGCCCCCAGGGGAGATGTGCATGGACCGCGCCGCGCTTTACGGCATTCTCGATCAATTCCTCGCCGCGCTGAAGCTGCGCGATGCGGGCTCGCTACCGTGGGCGAGCGCGGTGCGGCACAGCGAAAACAACGTGATGCTGGAACCTGGCGACGGCGTCTGGGCCACCAACACTGGCCTTGGCGACTATGATCTGCGGTTTGCCGATCCGGTCACCGGGCAGGTCGGCTGGTTCGGCTCGGTGATCGAGCCGCTCGAGGAATCGGCCATCTGCCTGCGATTGGGGATCAACCAGGCCGGCCAGATCGCCGAGGCTGAAATGGTGATCGTGCGCGATTCGGAATATGGCATGGCCTTGCCGGGCAAGCGCTTCTGGGACAAACCGCGACTTGCGGCTGAGCCGGTTGCGCCGGCTTCGCGGCAGACCCTGCTGGAGCTGGCCGATGGCTACTTCTCCACCCTCCAGCTTAACGATGGCACAATCAACACGCGGTTCGCGCCTGATTGCAACCGGGTGGAAAACGGCGTGCAAACCACCAACAACCCCGAGCTGACCTTGTTTCATTGGGCCTCAATGGGCTGCGAGGAACAGTTCAAGCTGGGCATCTACCGCTATGACGACCGGCTGCGCGGTCGGCGCTTCCCACTGGTCGACGAGGAACGCGGGCTGGTCTTCGCGTTCGGGTTTATCGATCATTCGGGGCGGCTTGGGCGCTACCAACTGGCCGATGGCACCTGGAACAACAGCCCGATCCGCCGCCCGCACAGCTTTTATCTGGGCGAACTGTTCAAGATCGACCATGGGATGATCGAGGCAATCGAAGCCAACTTCATCTCGGTCCCCTACCACATGCCCAGCCCGTGGGACGCAGCGTGAAGCGGCTGCTGATCCTCACCGCGCTGGCGCTCGCCGCCTGCGGCCAAAGCGAAACCGCCCCGTCCCAACAGGTGGCAGCGGCAGAGAACTGGACCAATCCCGGCGGCGATGCGGGCAAAACCCGCCATTCCGCGCTGACTGACATTACTCCCGCAAATGTCGGGCGGCTGGGCCTCGCCTGGGAGGCCGATCTTGGCACCAACCGCGTGCTCGAGGCGACCCCGGTGGTCGTGGACGGCACGATGTACACCAGCGGTGTCGCTGGCCGGGCCTATGCCTTCGATGCGGCCAGCGGCAAGGAACTTTGGCGGTTCGAGCCCGAGGTCGACATGCAGATCAACCGCACGGTCTGCTGCGATCAGGCCAACCGCGGCGTGGCGGTTTCAAATGGCAAGGTGTTCGTCGCCGCGCTCGATGCCCAGCTCTATGCGCTCGACGCCAAGACCGGCAAAGTCGTGTGGAAGGCCGACACCCGTGACGGTTCAGGCCGGGGGATCAACTCGACCGGCGCTCCGGAAGTGGCCGGCGACGTGGTGGTAATCGGCAACGGCGGCGCGGAATACGACG
>CALMBN010000270.1 GCA_937860195.1 uncultured Novosphingobium sp. | reverse complement strand
AGGGCGGCCAGTCGGACCGCGGGGCGCATGTAGTCGCTGAACACGAGGAACGTGCCCCCCACGGGCAACGCGCCTCCGTGCAGGGCCATGCCGTTCATCGCCGCAGCCATACCGAATTCGCGGATGCCGTAGTTGACGTAACGGCCGCCATAATTGTCCGAATTGAACGGCAGCGTCGAAGCGGTCTTGGTCAGGTTCGATCCGGTCAGATCAGCCGAGCCGCCGACCATCTCCGGGATCGCCGCGGTCAGCACGTCCAGCGCCATCTCGCTCGACTTGCGGGTCGCAACCTTGGGCGGGTTGGCCAGCAGGCTGGCGAGATAGGCTTGAGCCGCGCTGGTGTCGGCAGGCAGATCACCCGCCATCCGCCGGGCAAATTCCGCGCCCTGCGGATCAGCCGCCGCCCGCGCTTCCCATGCCGCCCGCGCTGCTGCACCCTTGGCGCCGAGTGAGCGCCAATCGGCGAGAATCTCTGCGGGGATCTCAAAGGCCGGTGCGGTCCAGCCAATCGCAGCCCGCGTTGCCGCGACTTCGTCTGCCCCTAGCGCCGCGCCGTGGACGCTATGCGTGCCCTGCTTGCCCGGCGATCCCTTGCCGATCACGGTCTTGCAGGCGATCAGCGACGGGCGCGGATCGGCAGCAGCTTCGGTCAGAGCGCGGGCGATATCGGCGTGATCGTGGCCATCGCAGCTGGTTACATGCCAGCCCGTCGCACGGTAGCGGGCCGCGATGTCTTCGCTGGTCGAAAGCGAGGTGGCACCATCGATGGTGATCCGGTTGTCATCCCACAGCACGTTCATCCGGCCGAGTTTGAGGTGCCCGGCCAGGCCAATCGCCTCATGGTTGATCCCTTCCATCAGGCAGCCATCGCCCGCGATCACCCAGGTATTGTGATCGACCAGACCATCGCCGAACTGCGCATTGAGGTGCCGTTCGGCCATAGCCATACCCACCGCCATCGCCAGGCCCTGCCCCAGCGGCCCGGTGGTGCATTCCACCCCTGGCAGCTCGGTATTTTCCGGATGCCCGGCGCAGACCGAATGGAGCTGACGGAAATTGCGGATGTCCGCCATGGTCGGCGCGGCATAGCCGGTCAGGTGGAGCAGCGAATAGATCAGCATCGAGCCGTGTCCGGCCGACAGCACGAACCGGTCACGGTCCGGCCATTGCGGCGCGGCGGGATCAAACTTCAGGAACTGGTTGAACAGTACCGTTGCCACATCTGCCATGCCCATCGGCATCCCCGGATGGCCCGAATTCGCCGCCTGAACCGCGTCCATTGAGAGCGCGCGGATGGCATTGGCCATAGGCACCAGGCGGACGGTATCGAGGCTCATCGGCAAAAGCTCCTGAAAGGGCAGGATTGCGGCGGCGATTCGGCGCTTGGGTTCCTTTGCGAAGCCGCGCTTCCCCGTCAAGGCGGGCGGCATCGGTCGCCTTCTCAAAGCGGGGGAAATGTTCGATCCAACGCTTTGCCATGGAAGGGCAATGCGCTAGCCATGCAAAATGGACGAAGACCGCAGCAGCCGCGCGCTCGCGCGGATCCAGCAAGCGCTGGCCCGGATTGAGGTGGCTGCGCGACGCCCGGTGCCCTCCACCGGAAACACCGATCTCGATCAGCTGAGCGCCCGGCACGACCGGCTGCGGGGCGCAGTTCAGCAATCGCTTGAGCAGCTCGATCAGCTGATCGAAGGCACACAGGGGTAGCGCGGATGAGCAATATCACGCTGCAGATCGGAGGGCGGGCCTATACCGTCGCTTGCGATGCCGGTCAGGAAGAACACGTCAGCGGGCTTGGCCGCCTGATCGATGAAAAGGTGCATTCGATCGGCACCGGCCATAATGAAGTACGGCAACTGCTGTTTGCTGCGCTGATTTTGGCTGACGAGCTGAGTGAAAATGTCGGCAGAACCACTCCCGCACCAGCCGCTGCTTCCGTCCCGCCAGCCCCTGATCACTCCGCCGCGCTGGAGGCAATCGCCGACCGGCTCGAGAAATGTGCGATTGCCCTTGAGGGTTGAGCGCGCAAGGCCTACTTAGGAGCCGACGGGTACTGCCCGGTACGAACCGACAGAACATCCCTGAGGCTATAAGCAATCCTATGGGGGCTGTCCCTGGTTGGACCCTGGTCTGGCACATATGGCTCCCACCTGACGTGAACGCGTCAGTGGATTTCCCCGGCAACGACCCATGGTGGTCCCGTCACCCACCTTAACATTTCTGCGCAATTCGGGGACACTATACTTAATTCGATTGGCCCCGGCATTGCTCTGCGCCACTTTCAAAGCGAATTAAGTATAGTGTCCCCGAATTGGGGGGTGCTGCGTGATTGACAAGAAACTGCTGCGTGCCGAGCTAAAGCATCGCCGGGCCGAGCATGTCGCGGCGATCCCCGCTGGTCAGCGCGCGCTGCTGTTTCGCCGGCCACCTGCCCCGTTGGTCGAACTGATCCCGGATGGCGCCGTGATCTCGGTCTATCATGAAATGCCAGGTGAAGTTCCGGCCACCAACTATGCCCGCTGGTTTTTTGAAGCCGGCCACCGGATCGCGATTCCGTGGTTTGCCGATCGCGCCGCTTCGATGGACTTTCGCGAATGGACCAATCCCTTCGTTGAAGACTTGCTGGTGCCCGATCCGTTCAAGGCCCGGCAACCGGCCGACGACGCGCCCGCACTGATCCCCGATGTCGTGTTTTGCCCCTTGCTGGGCTTTACCGGTAATGGCGGGCGGATCGGCTATGGAGCCGGGCACTATGACCGGTGGCTGACCGCGCGCCCACCCAGGCTGGCAATTGGCCTTGCCTGGGATTGCCAGTTTGAGGAAGACCTGCCGATCGAACCGCACGATGCGCCACTGGATCTGATCGTCACGCCAACCCGACTTTATGGACCATTTTGATGCGAACTGAGCCCACCCTTCGGATCCCGCTCGGCCTCCTGGGCCTGCTGCTTGCGCTGATGGTATATGGCGGACTGATTGCGCGGTATCTTGCCCCGGTGATGGCTGAGTGGCCCGTGCTGGCCCAGACCCCGGTCTATGTCTTACTCGGCATAATCTGGCTGCTGCCGCTGCGCCGGTTTCTGATCTGGATGGAAACCGGGCGCTGGCGCTGATCACGGATCCCGGATAGCTTTCGTCGGAATCAGGAAGGATTGCCATGAAGCGCAAACTGGGGATCGCTGCGGCCGTGCTGGCTTTGGCAGCCGGACTTTTGTTCCTGTTCGGGCGCGGCTGGCTGGCTGAGCGGGCGTTCCAGAGCGCCCTCGACAATACGGTGGGGGTCGATCAGTCGGCCAAGCTGGAAGATGGGCTGCACGTCTATGTCTGCGGTTCCGGCTCCCCAATGCCCGATGCAGAACGCGCCGGTCCGTGCCTTGCGGTGTTGGCGGGCAATCAGGCGTTCGTATTTGACGCTGGTTCCGGTTCAATCCGCAAACTGGGGCGGATGGGCTTTCCAATGCCAAAGCTTCAGGCTGCATTCCTGACCCATCTTCATTCGGACCATATCGACGGACTGGGCGAGTTGCTGCTTCAGGCCTGGGTCGCGGGTGGCCGAAGCGCTCCGCTGCCGGTCTATGGTCCGGCCGGGACAGACCAGGTGATTGCCGGGCTTAATTCCACCTACACAATTGATCAGGGCTACCGGGTTGCTCACCATGGCCCCAATGTGGTGCAGTCCGGCGGCTTTGGTGGCGCAGCACAGATCATCAACCTGGCCGATGGCACAGACATGCAGGTGGTATACGATTCGGGCGGCGTGAAAATCACGGTTATCCGGGTCAATCACGCGCCAATTGCACCGGCGTTCGGCTACCGGATCGACTACAAGGGCCGCTCGGCAAGCCTGTCGGGCGATACGGTCTATTCGCCCAGCTTTGTCACTGCTTCAAAGGGTGTGGACCTGATGCTGCATGAGGCTCTCAACAAGGCGATGATCGCAGCAATCGGCAAGAAGCTGGGCGCGCGCGGCCAAGCCAAAAATGCCCAGATCATGACCGATATCCAGAACTACCACGCGAGCCCGGAAGATGCCGCACGCTCCGCCAAGGAAGCCGGAGCGAAGGCGCTGGTGCTTTATCACCTGGTCCCCGCCCCGCCTTCGCGGCTGATAGAACCGCTGTTTCTCGGGAGCGCTCCAAAGCAGTTCAGCGGCACCTTGCGGCTGGCCAAGGACGGCATGATCATCAGCCTTCCGGCTGGCGGAAAGGCCGTGACTTTCAGTTCAGCGTGGTAGAAAAATCCCCAAGTGGCGCGAGTGACGGGGCTCGAACCCGCGACCTTCGGCGTGACAGGCCGACACTCTAACCAACTGAGCTACACCCGCGCAGCCACTTGGGAGCCGCGCCACTAGGCCAGCGCGCTTTGGCTGTCAACCGCCTTCGCGGGGGCCTTCGCATGGTTCGCCGCACGCTGCAATCGGTGTCGCGAAAGCCGCCATTAACCATTCCTTTGCCCGGATTTGCGATCAACAGCTCGCTTCAACCGCGAAGCGTGGATCAGCAACTGAGGGCCTGCCAACCGTGACCATTCGCCGCAACTTGACCAAGCTTTCCTGCGCGCTCGCGTTGGTGGTGCCGATCATGGCGCTGGCCAGCCCTTCGGTCGCGCTCGACAGCGCAGTTTTCGTCGAACGGGTGGTACCTAACAAAGGCCGGCTGCTTCAGCCTGCTTCCGCTCTGAAACGCGGGGACCGGGTGGTCTATGTGGTCAGCTGGTACCGGATGGGCGGACAAGGCGGGTTCACCGTCACCAATCCGCTGCCGAAAAAGGTCTATTTTCAGGGCAGCGCTGATGGCCGCGAGGAAGTCTCGCTTGATGGCGGGCGAACCTGGGGCAAGCTTGATGGTCTGCGTATTGGTTCGCGGCTGGCTGCACCGGAGGATGTGACTCACGTTCGCTGGAAAGTCCCCGCGGATGAGGCCGCGCGCGGATCTGGCCAGATCACGTACAGCGCAATCGTCCGCTAGCAGCCTTCGTACTTCCAGTTCCGTTTCTTGCCTTCGGCAATCCATTCGCAGGCCTGTGCGATGCGTTTTGCGCGGGTTTCGGGGCGTTTGGCCTCGACAATCCACTCGAGATATTCGCGCCGGTGCGATGGGGCCCAGGCCAAAAACGTATCGCTCGCGCCTTGAAAGCGGGCAAGTTCGGCGGCAAAATCAGGGGGCATCGGAATCTCGGCCTTCGGTGGCGTTGAGGCAGCTTTGCGCTTGGTCGCTGTGCCTTCGGTATCGATCCGCTCTTTTGCAGCAAGAATGGCTTCTTTCAGATCAGCATCAGACGGCAATTCTTCGGGCGAAGCGATCTTGCCATAACCGCCCATCCCCTCGTCCTGCCGTCCTTCGCCATGCAGGATGAACGCCGTATGTGCCTTGAAAGCCGCCATTCCGGCAAGGTTTTTGCCCTTATGGATGAAGTGCGGCATGCCCCACTTCATTGCTTCATCCAGACCATCGACCGTGGCGTGAACCAGCGCCCGCAGGTGAATCAGGATCGGCCGGGCAAATGGCGCGGCCTTCGCGATATAGGCATCGATACGAGGGTCTCTGGGCATCCGGGCTCTCCCGTTTAGTCAGCCAGTAACAGCACAGGCGTTTCGATCAGTTTCTTAAGCGCCTGAACAAAGCTCGCCGCATCCCAGCCGTCAACCACCCGGTGATCGCAGCTGATCGAAAGGTTCATCAGCTTGCGCTTTTCGATCCGCTCGCCGCCCAGCCCGTCGGGCACGAACATTGGTCGCTCGACGATCCGGTTGGGACCAATGATCGCAACTTCGGGCCGGTTGATGACCGGGGTTGTCGCCACCCCGCCCAGCGCACCCAGCGAAGTGATGGTCAGGGTCGAACCGGACAGTTCTTCGCTTTTGGCGGCACCATTGCGCGCAGCTTCGGCGAGCCGGGCGATCTCGCTGGCGAGCTGCCACAGATTGCGGTCTTGCGCATCGCGGATCACCGGGACCATCAGCCCACTGGTCGTCTGCGTAGCCATGCCAAGGTGAACCGAGCCGTACCGCTGCACGATCCCGGCCTCATCATCATAGCGCGCGTTGAGCATCGGGAAGTCAGGGAGCGCGCGACAGATTGCGGCGATCAGCAGCGGCAGCATGGTCAGTTTGGGCCGGTTCCCTCGAGCGGAATTCAGCTGTGCCCGCATTTCTTCCAAAGCAGTGACATCACATTCCTCGACATAAGAGAAATGCGGAATGTGACGCTTTGATGCAGCCATGTTTTCGGCGATCCGGCGGCGCAGGCCGATGACCTTGATGGTTTGATCCACGCCTTTGGCACCGGCGGCACGGAAGCCCCCGGCAGCGTTGTAAGCCAGGAACGCATCGAGATCGGCATGGCGCACCCGGCCTTCTTCGCCGGGTTTGACCTGGGCGAGGTCGATCCCGAGATCGGCCGCGCGCTGGCGGACGGCGGGCGAGAACCACGCGGCGATGCGTTTTCGGAATCATTCTGGG
>CALMBN010000269.1 GCA_937860195.1 uncultured Novosphingobium sp. | reverse complement strand
ATGGTCGAGCAAGGCTGACGGGTGCTAGAGGTTGATGTCGACCACGATCGGCACATGGTCGCTGAGACCCGAACCGCACCAGTCCTCGAAGGTGCCCACGGCGAGCTCGCGCACGCGACCGAGCCATTGCGCAGGCAGAAAGACGTAGTCGATGTGATAGGTGGGGCCATCCTTCTTGCGGTCGCGCCAATAGAGGGTCGGCACCGTTTCCTTGCCTTGCGGCTCGCCACGGATGGCGTGGTAGGCGCTGGCCAGGCCCAGCTTTTCTAGGGCGGCGACCGCGTTGGCGTGATTGATGCGGGCGAGGTGCCGCACGCCGGCTTCGCCCAGCAGCGTCAGGTGGATGGTGAAGGCCAGCACGCACAGCCCCGAGTTGGTGCAGATGTTGGAGGTGGCCTTCTCGCGGCGGATGTGCTGCTCGCGCGTCGACAGCGTCAGCACGAAGCCGCGCTTGCCGTCCGCATCCAGCGTTTCGCCGCACAGGCGTCCCGGCATCTGGCGCAGGAACTTCGAGCGGCACGTGAAGAGGCCGACATAGGGCCCGCCAAATTGCAGGCCGACGCCGAGCGATTGCCCCTCGCCTACCACGATATCCGCACCCATTTCGCCCGGCGCCTTGATCGCGCCGAGCGCTACCGGCTCGGTCACAACAGCGATTAGCAGCGCGCCATTTTCATGTGCTTTCTCAGCTATCGCGCTTAAGTCTTCAATTCGACCGAGAATATCTGGGTATTGCACTACCACGCAGCTGGACTCGTCATCGATCGAGGCAAGCAGTCGATTGGTGTCAGTTTTGTCAATTTCAGGCGATGCGGTATCGAGGGTATCACCGGTAAACCGCGCCATCGTCTTCGCAACGCTGACATAGTGTGGATGAAGACCCGAGGAGATGACCGCCTTGCTCCGCTTTGTCCCGCGACCTGCCATGCCGATGGCCTCCCAGCAGGCGGTCGAGCCATCATACATTGAGGCATTGGCAACATCGCAGCCTAACAGCCGCGCCACCTGTGTCTGGAACTCAAACAGTACTTGCAGCGTGCCTTGCGCGATTTCGGGCTGATACGGGGTATAGGCAGTCAGGAACTCGCCGCGCTGGATCAGGTGATCAACGCTGGCTGGAACGTGATGGCGATAGGCCCCTGCCCCGAGGAAAAACGGCACCGAACCGGCGCTGACATTCTTGCCCGCGAGCGCCGCCATATGCCGTTCCACCGCCATCTCGCTGGCGTGCATCGGCAAGCCCGCGATCGGACCGGTGAGCCGCGCTTCGGCGGGCACATCAACGAACAGGTCATCGACCGAAGCCGCACCGATGACGGCGAGCATTTCAGTGCGGTTGTCGGGTGATAGGGGGAGGTAGCGCATTCAATCTTCCTTCAAATCCTCCCCCGCTGGGTGAGGTGGCAGTCCGAAGGACTGACGGTGGGGGGATCGGGGCGCGACGCTGACAGTGCGCCCCGATCCCCCTCCGCCTCGTTTCAATCGGCACCTCCCCCAGAGGGGGAGGAACTTACAGCCCAGCCACGAACTCGTCGTAAGCGGCCTGATCCATCAAGCCATCTAGCTCCGCCGGATCGCTCAGCGTCAGCCGAAACAACCAGCCGCCCGTTTCAGGATCGGAGTTGACCAGTTCAGGCTCCCCTTCCAGCGCAGCATTGCTCTCGGTCACCGTTCCGCTGACCGGCGCGTAAACGTCCGATGCAGCCTTGACGCTGTCGACCACGCAGGGCGCATCGCCCTTCTTCACTGTCGCACCTGCTTCGGGCAGTTCAACGAAAGTAATGTCGCCAAGCTGACCCTGGGCATAGTCGGTGATCCCGACGGTGCCGGTGTCGCCTTCGACTTCGATCCATTCGTGGTCTTCGGAAAAGTAGCGGGGCATGGGAAACTCCTCAGCGATGGTAACGGTGGGGGACGAAGGGCAAAGCGGTGACCGTGGCGGTCAGCCGCTTGCCGCGAACATCGATTTCAAGTGCGGTGCCGGGGGGGGCGTGGGCGCTGGTCACGTAAGCGGCGGCAATCGGGCGTTCGAGACTGGGTGAGAACCCGCCTGAAGTCACCGTGCCAACCTGTTCATTTCCAACAAAAACTGCGGCGCCTTCGCGCGCGGCCTGACGTCCTTCGAGGCTGAGCCCGACCCATTGGCGCGGCGCACCATTTGCGAGTTCGGCCAGAATCCGCTCCGCGCCCGGAAAGCCGCCCCCACCTTCTTCGACAATGCCCTTGCGGCGCTTGTTGATCCCGAATGTCAGCCCGGCTTCAACCGGCGAGGTTTCGGGCGACAGGTCATGCCCATAAAGCGGCAATCCGGCCTCCAACCGCAACGAACCCCGCGCGCCCAGACCGATCGGTTTGACTTCGGGTTCACCGCACAGCAGATCGGCAATCGCCTCCGCCCCCTCGCCCGGCAGCGAGATTTCAAACCCGTCCTCGCCGGTATAGCCCGAGCGGCTGATCGTGACCGGATAGCCCGCAATCTCGAACGTGCCGAACCGCATAAACGTCAGCGCGGAGAGCGGGTAATGACCCGTCACGTGGCGTTCCAGTGCCGCCGCAGCCTTTGGTCCTTGCAAAGCCAACAGCGCGTGCTCGTCCAGATGATTGAGCGTGATTTCATCGGGCAGCTCTTCACGCAGATGCCCGATATCGTCCCACTTCATCGCACCGTTGACCACCATGTAGAGGTCATTCGGCCAGCGCTGAACCATCAGATCGTCAAGAATACCGCCCTGCTCGTCGAGCAACAGCGAATAGCGTTGCTGGCCCAGTTTCAGCGTCGCCAGGTCAATCGGCAGCACGGCCTCAACCGCAGCATCCAGCCCTTCGCCCGACAGCACAATCTGGCCCATGTGGCTGACATCGAACAGACCAGCGCTTTCCCGTGTCCACAAGTGTTCGGCGATGATCCCCTCATACTGGACCGGCATCCAGTATCCGGCGAATTCGACCATCCGCCCGCCGCGCGCGCGGTGCCAGACATCGAGTGGCAGCGTCAGAACCTCAGGTTCAGTCGCTTCACGATCATCAATTTCGTAAGTATCGCTCACTAATAAAATTCCCGCACAGGTGTGGCGCCAATCGGCACCCCCTCTGTCACGGAAACCTGAGAGCTTTCCCCTGAAACAAGTTCAAGGTTACCCCTTCGGCGGGCGGCTCACCCGCTAAAACGGGGACACTATACTTAATTCCGGTCCTGCAAATCAGCGTCTCCGATGTCGGAGAAGGAATTAAGTATAGTGTCCCCGTTTTAGCAGGCGCCACCTCTTTCCAGAGTATCGCTATCGACCCACGCGGTCCGTTTGCCTGAGAGATTCCGGGGCGGTTGCTCCTTCGGCGCCTGATGAACCGTCAAATAGGTTGACGAATCATCAGAACTCTCCCGCGCGATCAGCGACAAGGGCGGGATGGCGTGACCGCGCCACCGAGTCAACGCCTAGAGAGCGCTCTGTCCCCGCCGCGCCGCACGCAGGATCGCGTCATGCTCGAATACAAACCGCCCCGCCATCGCCTCGCGGGTCAGGCCAACTATCGCATGGGCCATCGTTTCCGCCCGGACCGAGCGATACTTGCGATAGCCCCCCTGCATCAGCAAGTCGGCCAGTGGGCTGGCAATCATCCCCAGTTTCTCCGCCGGGCGCAGCTCTTCGCGTGGACCACGCAGCAGGCCTGGGCGCAAAAGATCGAGCCGCGTAATGCCCAGCTTGCCCAATCCCTGTTCAACCTCGCCCTTGACCTTGAGGTAAAAATTCTTCGCCATCGGATCGGCCCCGACCGAGGACACTGCGATCATCTGGCGGATCCCCGCCGCCTTCACAGCCTTGCCGCAAGCCAGCACCAGGTCCTGATCGACTGCGCGGAATGCAGCTTCGTCCTTGCCGGCCTTTTTCCAGGTGGTGCCAAGCGCGCAGACAAGCACATCGGCATTCGCGGCGGCGATCGCATCATCCCAATTGGCAGGATCGGCCACCAGCAATTCCATTCGCGCACCCGGCGGCAGCGCCGCTTCGCGCCGCGAAATCCCGATCACGCGAATGTCCGGGCGGTGCACCGCCAGGCGGATCAGGCTGGTGCCAATCAAACCAGTCGCGCCAACCAGCGCGATACGAGTCGGCTTAGACATTGCGCAAACCCTCCGGAGTGCGGCCATAGACCCTGGCATGGGCGGCAATGGCGAAACGATCAGTCATACCGGCGATGTAGTCGGCGATGTGGCGGCTTCGTGCAGGTTCAAGATCGGGCAGACGGGCGCGCCAGCCATCTTCCATAAGCGCCGGCTCCTGGGCAAAAGCGGCGTAGAGCTCAGCTGTCACCTTGCGGGCCCGCTCGGCGGTTTCGAGCTGTTGCGGGTGGTGATAGAGCCGCTCATACATAAACGCCTTCAGTCGCCGTTCCGCCTCGGTCATGCCGGGGGTAAAAGAAGCAATTGCCCGCCCTGCACCGCGCACTTCGCCTGCACTACCCAAACCTTTGACTCGCGCGGCCGTCTCGCCGATCAGATCGTTGACCATCAAGCCGATCTGGCTGCGGACCAGTTCGCGCAAGCGGCGATCCTGCGGTGCAGCAGGAAACTTCCGCTCGATCGCACGCCATTGATCGGCGACGAAATCGAGTGTCAGCAGTTCCTCCAGCTCAAGAAACCCCGCACGCAATCCATCGTCGATATCGTGGTTGTCATAGGCGATGTCGTCAGCCAGCGCCGCAACCTGCGCTTCGAGCGAACCCCATTGGCCCAGTTCCAGCGGATAGTCCGCGTCGAGCTCGGCCAGCGCCCACGGAACGACGCCGAGCGGGCCGTTATGCTTGGCCAGACCTTCGAGAACCTCCCAACTGAGGTTCAACCCCTCGTGCTCGCAATAGGGGCTTTCAAGCCGCATCAGCACGCGCAGGCACTGCGCATTATGGTCGAACCCGCCGAAATTGGTGAGTGCATTGTTGAGCGCCTGTTCACCGGCGTGGCCGAATGGCGGATGGCCGATATCGTGGGCCAGACACAGCGCCTCGGTCAGGTCCTCGTCCAGCCCCAGCGCGCGGGCAATGACCCGGCCGATCTGGGCAACTTCGAGGCTGTGGGTCAGGCGGACGCGGTAGTGATCGCCATCGGGCGCGATGAATACCTGGGTCTTGTGGCGCAGGCGGCGAAAGGCAATCGAATGGACGATCCGATCCCGGTCACGCTGAAAAGCACTGCGCGGGCCGCGAGCAAGCGAGGTTTCGATCGGGAATTCCCGGCCCCGGCTTTGTGCCGAATCGCAGGCGAAGCGCGCTTTCACCCTTCGCCCATGATCCAGTCAACCGCAGCTTGGGCATGGATCCGGGTGCAATCATAGATCGGCAAGACATTGGCATCGACCGTAACGATCATTTCCAGCTCGGTGCAGCCCAGCACAACCGCTTCGGCCCCGTCCTGCGCGAGATTGGTCATAATCGTTTTCAGCTCCCGTTCGGCCTGACGGCTGGCTTTGCCGAGCAACAGTTCATCGTAGATGATCCGGTCAAGCCGATCGACGAAAGCCATTTCAGGCGGCAGCAGTTCGATATCGCGGGCGATCAGTTTCTGGCGATAGAAGCTTTCGACCATCACATTGCGGGTGCCGATCAGCGCAGCTTTCTTGACACGATTCGCAGCCATCCGATCGGCCACGCATTCGGCGATGTGGATCACCGGCACTCCGATCGCAGCGGCCACGGCATCATAGACCTTGTGCATCGAATTGGCACCGATCAGCACGGCAGTCGCTCCCGCTTTTTCGAGCCGCCTGGCTGATGCAGCCAGGGTCTTGGCGGCCCGGTCCCACTCTTCTTTGGTTGATAGCCGCGCCATTTCAGAAAAATCCAGGCTTTCGATCACCATCGGTGCACTCGCACGGGCCCCGGCGCGGGCCTGAACCTGTTTGTTGATGTGCTCATAATAGGTTTGGGTCGACAGCCAGCTCATGCCGCCAATCAGGCCGATCTTGCGCAAATTCAATACTCCTGCGGGTTTGATGACCCCTGTCGCCCGCGCCTTAGGCGAGGCGGCCCGGAAGGTCTAGCGCAAGCCCCTTATCCAGGCATGAATGATCGTCAGCCCATCGCGGTCAAGGCTCGCCCGGCCCAGTTCGGGCATCGAAACCCCGCCTTCGAGGTTGGCCATGCGGTAATAGAGGATCGATTGCTCGGGCTTTCCGGGAACGATATCGTACTCAAGCCCGCCCGATCCGCGCCCGGCCGCAACCGGGCGCTTGGCAAAGCCCAGCATCACCGGATCGCCAATCTCCCAGCCAAGAAACAGTCCTGAGTTTGAAGCCGCCCCCACCGGATTGTGGCAATGCGCGCAATTGACATCAAGGTAGGCCCGCGCGGCAACGGCGACCGGCACCTTTGCACGGTCCTCCCACAACGGAATGCGCCGCGCGACCTTGGGTGCGTGATCGAGCTTTCCAGCCTTGGCAAAGTCCGTCAGCCAGACAGCCGAAAGATTGCGCGCCTTGGGACCGATCGGGGTCACCGTATCGCCCAGAGCGTGGCATTCCTTGCACTGGTTCTTGTTGGGGATGGCATAGGAAATCGCCTCCCCCGCCGGGGTTTTGGCTTCGATCCGCGCGCCTGCAACAACCAGCTTGGCGTCGGTCTGCTCGGCGTTCCACTGATATGGCAAAGCCAGCCAACCCGTTTCGCGGTGGAGCAGGACGCGAGTTTCGATCAGTCGGCCTTCGAGCTTGAAGGTCTTGATCAAGGCGGTGCCGACCGGGAATTTCAGCAGACCATCTTCATCTGCCAGCGCCTTGGTCCCGGCGGGCAGGTAAACGAAACGCAACTTCTCTGACCCATCTGACCACAACGGCGTGTTGAGCCGGTAAGGCGTTACGCCCGGTGCCGGACTTTGCGCGCCGGGATCGACAAAGAAACCGAATTCGGACAGGTTTTGCGGTGATGCCCCATTGGTGATGGCGCGTTCGCGCACCTGCGCCGATACAGGCGCTTGGGCCCGGGCAGCAATTGCCGCACCAGCCAGCAACAATGCGGCGGCCAGAACTTTCATGGCTGGGCGCGGGCATCCAGCGCGGTGGGAGCGCCGACCCCGGCCGGGGTGGCGCTCAAAGCTGGCGGGACCAGGTTGAGAAGGCTTGGACTGGCCTCCGCCATTCCAACCTCTGGCCCCGGCACGCCCAGTGACAGGATTTGCAGCGGATCTTTGGCCATCGGCGGCTTGCCGATCCCGTCCCAGATCACATCGGGCAACCGACCGCCGAAGGCGGCCTTGAGCATGTCGCCGCCCGGCAACTGTGGTTCATTGCCGCCGCCCGAGAAGCGGTTTCCAGACAGGATCACATTGCGCGGCAGCGGATTGTAGGTCTTGTCGGTGAACGGCTTTGGATAGGCCACTACCAGCACCTGCGCGGTCGGGTTGTCGGAAATGGTGTTGCTGCGGATCAGCACGCCATCATTGGCCATCACCATCACCCCGGTGCCGCGCGGCACGCCCGCTACGATGTTGCCCTTTGGCGCAAAGTTGGGAGTATCGTTGGCGACCACCAGATTGTCCTCGATGATCGTATTGCCCCCGCCCATCACCGGCAGGTTGGGCAGGTCGAAAATCAGGATTCCGCCGGTATTGCGCGTCACCATATTGCCGGTCACCAGCGCATCGCGGCTGTTCTCGATTTCGATGCCGGCCACAGACTGCTCGACAAAATTATAGCGGACGGTGATCGCTTTCGACTGACCGACATAGATCCCCGCGTCCGATGCCCCCGAAACCTTGCAGCCATCGATCAGCACACCGGTGCTGGAGACCGGGTAGATCCCATAGGCGCCGTTGGTTTCCTTCGGCCCACCAGTCCAGGTCACGCGGACGCGGTAATAGACGATGTTGTCCGCACCCTTGCTTTTGATCCCGTCACCCTTGGTGTTCTCGACCGCGAAATCGCGCAGGGTGACCTCGTCCGAGGTGACCAGCAGCCCCTCGCCCGCGCCTTTCTGGCCCGAGAAATCAAGCACCGTCGCATCCATCCCCGCGCCGCGCACGGTCACGCCCTTGACGTCGAGCGAGAGCCCGTCGGTCAGCACGAACCGTCCCGCACCAAGCTGCACCACATCCCCCGGCTCCGCGACAATCAGCGCCTCCTGCAATCGCGACTGCCCGCCTTCCCCGGCGGCGACAGCGATGGTCTTGGCATGGGCGGGAGCAGCCAGGGCAAGTGCACTGGCCGCAACGATAAACAGTGCGGTGATCCTCATGGGCGCGATGATGAACGGGCGGCGCTATAAGTCAACCGGGACAAGAGGAAGGGCTGTTCACGCGAAGGCGCAAAGGCGCGAAGAGGTTGCGTGCGCCGCAGGCTGCACTCCCGATCCTTCACTTCTCCCAAAACGCAAAGCCAGATGAACAATGGGCTTCGCCCAAAACCCGCCTCCTTCACACCTTTTCTTCTCCGCGTCTCGGCATGAACCCCTTTACTTCTTCTCCCCAGCCAATCCCGTCGCGCACAGTGCAGCCGAACTGGCCGTCACGGACAATGCCTCAGCATCCCCAACCCGCCGCACCGCCGCGACATAGTCAGACAGGCTCTGCTTCTCACCCTTCAGCTGCTTGAGCTTGTTCAACTGAATCAGCGACAGCCGGTCAGTCATCCGCGTTGCCATGCAGGCGGCGTTCTTGTCAGACAGCCCAGCCTCAATCATCGCGCTCTTGACCTGGCCATAGGCGAGTTTGCTCGGCGCGCAGGCTGCTGCCGCGCCAATCAGACCGACAATCAGAAAATTCTTCAACCCAACCTCCGTCCGTCCTGAGCTTGTCGAAGGACCGCTTTATCATCGGACCGCAGCGCGGGACACCAAAGAGAAGGACAATGCTTCGACAACCTCAGCATGAACGGGTTTGGATGAACAGGAAATTTAGTGCGCCAGTGCCTTGACGATATCATCGACCATCTTCTTTGCATCGGCCAGCAGCATCATGGTCTGGTCCAGATAGAACACATCATTGTCGACCCCGGAATAGCCGGTGCCGCCCATGCTGCGCTTGACGAACATCACAGTCTTGGCGTTGCCCACGTCGAACACTGGCATCCCGAAAATCGGCGATGACTTGTCGGTCTTCGCTGCCGGATTGACCACGTCATTGGCGCCAATGATGAAAGCAACGTCGCACTGGCCGAATTCGGAGTTGATGTCCTCCAGTTCGAAGACTTCATCATAAGGCACATTCGCCTCGGCCAGCAGCACGTTCATGTGGCCCGGCATCCGCCCCGCCACCGGGTGGATCGCGTATTTGACCGATACACCCTTGGCTTTCAACTGGTCGCCCATCTCACGCAGGGCGTGCTGCGCCTGAGCAACCGCCATGCCATAGCCGGGAACGATAATCACAGTCTCAGCCTCACCCAGCAGGAACGCCGCATCCTCGGCGCTGCCGCGCTTCCACGGACGCTGCTCTTTGGCCTCGCCCCCACCAGCCTCGGGCGCAGCGCCGAAGCCACCGGCAATCACCGCGAGGAAACTGCGGCTCATCGCCTTGCACATGATGTAGGACAGGATCGCGCCCGAACTGCCAACCAAGGCCCCGGTGATGATCATCGCGGTGTTGTGGAGCGTGAAGCCCATCGCTGCTGCCGCCCAGCCCGAATACGAGTTGAGCATCGAGACAACCACCGGCATATCCG
>CALMBN010000268.1 GCA_937860195.1 uncultured Novosphingobium sp. | reverse complement strand
CAGCCAGTCTGCGTGAGCGCGCCGATGCCGCGCCACGCACGATCTCGATGCGCGCCAAATCGTCCAGACTCAACTGCCCGACATCCAGCAAGGTGGACGGCAAACCGTTCAGGATCACCGCCACCCCCTGCACCCGCAAGGCGGTGGCCAGCGATCCGGTCCAGTCGCCCACTACCAGCGCTGTCGCGGGCTGGTGGCGCAGGAACGATAACCGTTCGAGCACGTCCTCGGCCATGTCCTCCAGCAGATACCGTGCGGAACCGGGGCGCTGCTGCAAGGAGATGGCGCGGTTTCGCGCGGCTTGACGGCGGGTGGGGGCGAAAATCTGCGGCGGGGCGGGCAGGGACTGGGTCACGCTGCGGCCCTGCCTTGCGCTGCGGCGTGGTGCAAGCGATAGAAAAGCGAATGCAGCTTCACCCGCTCCTCGTGCCCGTCGCCGACCTGCTGTTCCCGCCGCGCTGCCCGCTGTGCGGCGAGGCTCTGGCGGCGCAAACCGGGCTGTGCGCAGCGTGCTGGGGCGAACTGGCGATTCCCGGCGATCCGTGCTGCGACAAATGCCAACGCCCGTTCGGCGAGAATGGCTCGACCGGCGCCACATGCGGACCATGCCTCGCCGATCCACCCCGCCACGATGGCATCGCGGCGGGAACGCTCTACAACCCCGCCTCACGCAAGCTGATCCTGGCGTTGAAGCATGGTCGCCGAATCGCGCTCGCTCCGCTGCTGGGGCGGCTCATGCTGGGGCAGTTGCCTGACCGGGTTGACTCCGACTGGCTGGTGGTGCCGGTGCCGCTGCATCGCTGGCGATTGTGGAGCCGGGGGTTCAATCAGGCCGCCTTACTGGGCGGAGAACTTGCCCAGGCGCGCGGAGCCAGGTTGGTGGTCGATGGGCTGGTCCGGCGGAAACGCACGCCGACTCTGGGCGGGCTCGGCAAAGCGGCAAGAGCGCGTGCGCTATCCGGCGCGATTGCGATCAATTCCAGGCGTGCGAGAGGCTTCAAGGGAGCCAGCGTCCTGTTGGTCGACGATGTCTTGACCAGCGGCGCAACCAGCGCAGCCTGCGTCTCCGCACTTAAACGGGCCGGCGCGGACAGAGTGATGGTGGCCTGCTTCGCCAGGGTGCTCGATGAGGCGCTCGACCTGGTCTGAAAACGAAAACGCCCGGAACCAAAGCTCCGGGCGTCCTCGTGACGAAACTGTTAGAGCTTCCGCTGTCGCGGTTCGGCGCGCCCCCCTAGGCATGCCTCGCTCAATCCCTCATGCGGTTGTGGTTCCCTGAACCCCGGCCTTTGGCCTTGTCCGCACGAGGATCAATCTGCGAATTGGCATGATATGAAAAGT
Organism: uncultured Novosphingobium sp.; assembly: GCA_937860195.1. Lineage (GTDB taxonomy): Bacteria > Pseudomonadota > Alphaproteobacteria > Sphingomonadales > Sphingomonadaceae > Novosphingobium. The sequence goes on along the minus strand of CALMBN010000268.1, from coordinate 3,101 downwards.
CCCAAGCGGTTCCAGCCGCATTTTTGCTCGACACATGTGGTTATCTTGCAACAAGGGGCGGTATGACCAAGACTGACAAAAACGACCGCGAGCAGGGTAGCACTTTCCTCCCCAAGCTCGACAGTAACGGCTTGTTGACTGCGGTTGCGGTCGATGCGGAGAGCCGCGAAGTGTTGATGGTGGCCTACATGGATGAGGTGGCCTTGGCGAAAACCCGCGAAACCGGGTTGGCCCATTTTTACTCCCGCTCGCGTGGGCAGCTGTGGATGAAGGGGGAGACGTCGGGCCATTTGTTGAAAGTGCAGGAAATCCGTGTCGATTGCGATCAGGATGCGCTTGTGTTGTTCGTGGTGCCGCTTGGCCCAGCTTGCCACACCGGCGCGGTGAGCTGCTTCTATCGCAAGCTTGACGACGAAAGACTGGTTCAGATCAATAATTGACGCTTACGTAAAGGTAAGCTATTTTGGCGTGCATGGAACACCTCGGCGAAAGTCCCACGGCTCACGATGGCGCGCACCTCGATACGCCTGACGCATTGCAGCGCGAACAGTTTACCATCTCCGACCTCACCGAAGAGTTTGATGTTACCGCCCGGGCATTGCGTTTTTACGAGGACGAGGGTCTGATTGCGCCTGCTCGACACGGCCTTAACCGGGTCTATTCAAAACGTGACCGGGCCCGGCTGGCCTGGATCCTGCGCGCCAAGAATGTCGGCTTCAGCCTGACCGAAATCAAGGAAATGATAGACCTTTACGATCTTGGCGATGGCCGGGTCGAGCAGCGCAGGGTCACTGTCCAGCGCTGCAAGGCCAAGGCCGAGCGGCTCCGCCTGCAGCGAAACGACATCGACGCTGCGATCACCGAACTGACCAATTTCATCTCGATGGTTGAGAGCATCGACCCCTCCGCCCCAAAAGGCTGAGCATCACCCGAAAGATCACTCCATGCCGATCTACAAGGCTCCGACCCGCGACACCCGGTTTGTTATCAACGAAGTGTTGCAGCTCGAGCAATTCAGCCAACTGCCCGGTTTTGAAAACGCCGGGGCCGATATGGTCGATGCGGTGGTAGAGGAATGTGGCAAATTCGCTTCCGAAGTGCTCGCGCCGCTCAACCTCAGCGGCGATCAGCAGGGCTGCACCCGCAACGCCGATGGCTCGGTCACTACGCCCGCAGGTTTCAAGGAAGCCTTCCGGCTCTATCAGGAAGCGGGCTGGGGCACACTCTCATCGCCGGTCGAATTCGGCGGGCAGGGCATGCCGCATTTGCTCGGCTTCGTGGTCGAGGAATATGTTGCCACCGCGAACCACGCCTTCGGAATGTATCCGGGCCTCACTGCAGGGGCGGTCAGCGCGATCCTGTCGAAAGCATCACCTGACCTCCAGGCCAAATACCTCCACAAGATGGTCACCAATCAGTGGCTCGGCACCATGAACCTTACCGAGCCGCAATGTGGCACTGATCTGGGCCTGATTCGCACCCGGGCGGTGCCGAATATCGATGGAAGCTACGCCATCACCGGCACGAAGATCTTCATTTCGGCCGGCGAGCATGACCTGACCGAGAACATCATCCACCTCGTCCTCGCCAAGACCCCGGGTGCACCCGAAAGCAGCAAGGGCATTTCACTGTTCATCGTTCCCAAGATCATGGTTGACGACGATGGCTCGCTTGGCGCGCGCAACGCGGTCACATGTGGCAGTCTCGAACACAAGATGGGTATCCATGGTAACGCGACCTGCGTGATGAACTATGATGGCGCGACTGGCTGGATGGTCGGCGAGGAGAACAAGGGCCTCGCAGCAATGTTCATCATGATGAATGCCGCGCGGCTTGGGGTCGGCATTCAAGGGTTGGCTCAGGCAGAAGTCGCCTATCAAAACGCTGTTCGTTATGCGCAGGACCGCCGCCAAGGCCGCGCCTTGACTGGCCCGGCCGAACCACAGGAAAAAGCCGATCCGTTGTTCGTCCATCCCGATATCCGGCGGATGCTGATGGATGCCAAGGCCTTCACCGAAGGGATGCGGGCGTTCTATCTGTGGGGCGGGCTGCTGGTTGACCTGAGTCACAAGGCCGCGAGCGAGGAAGAGCGCAGACTGGCCGATGACATGATCAGCCTGCTGACCCCGGTGATCAAGGGCTATGGCACCGACAAGGGCTTCGACACCTGCGTTCAGATGCAGCAAGTGTTCGGTGGACATGGCTACATCGAGGAATGGGGGATGAGCCAGTTTGTCCGCGATGCCCGGATAGCGCAAATTTATGAAGGTGCGAACGGGGTTCAGGCGATGGACCTGGTCGGTCGCAAGCTGGCGCTGAATGGCGGCCGCGCAGTCCAGGCATTTTTCGCCGAAGTCGATGCAGCCTGCGCTGCGGTCAATGACAAGCCTCAATTGGCAGGCCTCGCCGGACAAGTCGAAAAGGCCAACGGCGAGCTCAAAGCGGCAACGATGTGGTTCATGCAGAACGGCATGACCAATCCCAACAACGTCGGCGCAGGCGCGCATCATTACATGCACATGATGGGGATAGTCGGACTTGGCCTGATGTGGCTTAAAATGGGCGCGGCTGCAATCGATGCGCTGGCAGCGGGAACCGGGGACAAGTCCTTCTACGAAGCCAAACTGGTCACCGCGCGCTATTTTGGTGAACGCTTCACGCCCGATGTCGGAGCATTGCGCCGCAAGCTCGAAACCGGCAGTGCGGCGATGATGGAACTGCCAGTGGAGGCGTTTGCGACGGCTTGAGCAAAGCCTCCCCCGGCGCGCTCACTCCGGCAGGAAGTCGGGAACTGACAGATACCGTTCCCCGGTATCATAGTTGAAGCCCAGAACCCGCGATCCAGCGGGAAGTTCTTTCAGCTTTTGAGCAATCGCTGCCAGTGTTGCGCCAGAGCTGATTCCGACCAGCATTCCCTCCCTGGTTGCACACAATCGGGCCATTTCCTTGGCATCGGCTGGATCGACCTGGATCGCGCCATCGATGGATTGCGTATGCAGGTTGGCCGGGATGAAGCCCGCGCCGATCCCCTGAATCGGGTGCGGTGCGGGCTGACCGCCCGAAATGACCGGAGACAGTGTCGGTTCGACCGCATAGGCCTT
>CALMBN010000267.1 GCA_937860195.1 uncultured Novosphingobium sp. | reverse complement strand
ATATGCGGCAATCGAGGTGAGAGGTGAGGCTTCGCATTCGCCCCAACCTGTTAGACCCCCCGCCGTCACGCGCACCAGCAGCCCGCCGAGCAGCAGCAGAAGGGCTAACGCTCCGCCGAGGAAATAAGCGCTGATCAAGGGTTGGCGCGCGCTGATCAGGGCCAGTGCTGCGATCCCGGTCATGCCAAGGCCGACCGGCAGGACAGCATCGCGCCAGTTGTTTGCCAGCGGGGAAACGCGCGCCCGAAAGATCGCCATTGCCGGAAACCGCCGCGCGCTCAGCAGTGGCGGTGCTGCAAAGACCAGCGCGACGAGCAAGCCAAAGGCAGCGGCGCGAAGCAAGGCCACCGGATCAAAGGTCAGCCCCGGCGCGACCGGCAGCAGCGCGCCAAGTGCACTTGCGAGCAACGGCGTGACCAATACTCCGGCGAAAAGCCCTGTAATGCTGCCGACAATCGCTGCCGCTCCGATCTGGAGCAGATAGATCCGGGCAATGTCGCCGCTGGTCGCGCCCAGCACCTTCAAGGTGGCGACCGACCCGCGCCGGGCCTCTAGGTAAGACGAAACGCCGCCGCCGATCCCGATCCCGGCGATCACCAGCGCGGCGAGGCCGACGAGAATCAGAAAATCCCCCATCCGTGCGACAAACCGCTCGGCCCCCGGTGCCGCGCGCTCACGCGTGCGAGCCTCGAACCCGGCGCTGGGGAATTGCTTTTTAAGCCGGTCGACGACTGCTTCAGGGTTGGCGCTTGCGGGAGTCGCAATCCGCCACTTGGCGCGGTACATCGCACCTGGCGCGGTCAATCCCGCTTTGTCCGGAACGTCGAGCCGCGCGATCACGACCGGGCCAAGCGTGAAGCCTTCGCCCAGGCGATCAGGCTCATCGGCAATGATTCCTCCAACTTTGAGAGTTGAAGTGCCGATCGCAATCGAACCGCCCGGGCCGATCCCCAGCCGATCCGCCGCGCCCTGGCCCAGCCAGACCTCGCCCGCATTGGGCATGCCGACCTGCCGTCCATCCATCAACGTCAGTCGCCCGACCAGCGGCCAGGCTTGGTCGACGGCCTTCAGTTCAACCGGTGCGGCCAATTCGCCAGCACGGGCCATTGCCTGCATGCGGTATCCGCCAGAGACTTTGCCTTCTTTGGCAAAGGCGGCGAGTTCAGACGCGGTCGGGCTGCGCTGCCACACCGCCACTTCGATGTCCCCTCCCAGAATCGCGCGGCCCCGGCTGGACAGTTCGTTACCGATCGCGCCGGTCAGCGTGCCGATCGCGGCCAGCGCTCCAACCCCCAGGAACAAACAGACCAGCAGCAACCGCAAGCCCCGGAACCGTGCGGAAAGATCACGGCGAGCGATGGTCCAGGCGGTGCGCCAAGTCAAAGTCACCATTTCCTCCCCGGAACGGGGAGGATCGAAGTTGGCACCAACATCATGAGGCGGCAGTATCGCTGACGATCCGGCCATCGGCCAAGGTCACGATCCGCTCGCAGCGCTTGGCGAGGTCGGCATCGTGAGTGATGATCACAAGGGTAGCTCCGGCTTCGGCCCTGCGCGCGAACAACAGGTCGATGATTCCGGATCCAGTCGCTGCATCGAGGTTCCCGGTCGGCTCATCGGCAAACACCAGCGCAGGCCGGGCCGCGAGCGCGCGGGCGATGGCGACACGCTGTTGCTCGCCGCCGGAAAGTTGGGCCGGGTAATGGTTTAACCGGTGGCCAAGGCCGACTGCGGTCAGTTCGGCTTCGGCGCGAGGCCGGGCATCGGTGATCCCGGCCAGTTCCAACGGGGTCATGACATTTTCAACGGCCGTCATTGTCGGCAACAGGTGGAATGCCTGCAACACCACGCCAATCCGCCCGCGCCGGGCGGTGGCAAGCGCATCCTCGCCCATAACAGCGAAGTCCTGCCCTGCGACGGTCAGCTGGCCCGAGGTGGCCCGCTCGAGCCCGGTCAGCACCGCCATCAGGCTGCTTTTGCCCGATCCCGATGGGCCAAGCAGCGCCAGCGTCTGGCCTTGCAGCACGGTCAGGTCAATCCCGCGCAGCACGTCGACTGCGCTGTCTGCTTGGCCAAGGGTAAGGGTCAGGTTCTTGGCGTCAATCGCCGGGCGGGGGCTTGTCACGGCGCGGGGATGCCATAGCTAGAGGAGAACGCAAGGAGAGTTGCAGCATGAAATGGATATTGGCAGGCGCGCTTGCAACCCTGTCCTTGGGGGCATGCGGCGGCGAAGCGGTTCCAGTGCCGACCGAAAGTGCCAGCCCGGTGATGCCCGATCTGCCGGTGGTGGGCGAGCAGGTGACGATCCTCGCGCTCGGCGACAGCCTGTTTGCGGGCTATGGGGTCGAGCAATCGCAAAGCTATCCGGCACGGCTCGAAGCGGCGCTGAAAGCGCGCGGAATCAATGCCAAAATTGTCAACGCCGGGGTTTCCGGGGATACCACCGCAGGCGGGTTGCAGCGGCTCGATTTCGTGCTGAACGGGATGAAAACCCCCCCGGCCCTCGTGATCGTCAGCCTTGGCGGTAACGACATGCTGCGCGGATTGCCGCCTGCGCAGACCCGCAGCAATCTCGATGAGCTGCTGACCAAGCTCGACCAGCGCAATGTGCCAGTGGTGCTGATGGGGATGGTTTCCGCCCCGAACTGGGGGCCGGATCACACCAAGGCGTTCAACGCGATCTTTCCGGAACTGGCCAGGAAACACCGGGCCGGGCTGGTGCCGTTCCTACTGGATGCCGTGATCGGCAAGCCAGAGCTGATCCAGAGTGACCGGATTCATCCGACAGCTGGCGGGATTGACCTGATGGTCGGGGCAACGGTGGATACAGTGGCGGGAGCGGTTAGAGCGGTTCAGCCAGCCCCTCGCTGACCCGCCAGGTGGCCGCTTCTCCGGCTATCGCCTCAAACGGCGCGCGTTCGGTTCCGGTCAGCCAGACCTGCGCGCTCCCGGTCCGCAGCCGCTCGAACAACGCCTCGCGCCTGACCGGGTCGAGGTGCGCCGCAACCTCATCGAGCAGCAACACGCCTGGTCGCTCGGGATCGAGCAAGCCGGCATGGGCCAGAGTGATCGCGATCAGCATCGCCTTTTGCTCGCCGGTCGAACACTCAGCGGCCGCTTGATCCTTCCCGGCCATGGTGACTGCCAGCTCGTCGCGGTGCGGACCGACCAGAGTGCGCTGGGCGGCGCGATCGCGGCGACGTGAAGCGGCGAGGGCGGCGGCGAGTTCATCCGCAGTTGCTGGCCCGCCGGGGATCAGTTGCAGGGCTGGGCGGGCAAAGGGGCCTTCGGGCAGAATGACCAGCGCTTCGCCAAGCCGCGCGACCAGGCGGATCCGGGCCTGCGCGACCAGGGCCCCGGCTTCGGCCAGTTGCAGTTCCAGCGCTTCCAGCCATTGCGGATCGGGCTCGGCCTGATCGGACAACAAACGGTTGCGCTCGCGCAGCGCGCCTTCAAGCTTCGCAGCATTGCGGGCGTGGCCCGGTTCCAGCGCCAGCACCAGCCGGTCGAGAAACCGCCTGCGCGCGCCAGCCCCTTCGGCAAACAGCCGATCCATCGCCGGGGTTAGCCAGCCGACCGAGAGCCATTCACCCAGTCGCACCGCCGGGGCAACTGCGCCGTTAACCTGAACCACACGGCGATTGGGGCGATCAGCCGTTGCCCCAGTGCCCAGCGTAACCGCGTCGCCCAGATTTGCGCTGACTGCAAAGCCGCCGTCCCCATCCTTGGCTGAGATCTCGGGCAGAGCCGCGCGGCGCAGGCCACGGCCGGGCGCGAGCAGCGACAGGGCCTCCAGGACGTTGGTCTTGCCCGCGCCGTTTTCTCCCACCAGCAGGTTGAACCGCGCCGTCCCATCAAGCTGGGTGGCGCGATGATTGCGAAATTGGCTGAGAGTAACCCGGTTGAGCGCCATGGTGCGGCGATAGTGCGGGGGAGGGCCTGCTGTCACCTGAAAGCGTGATACCGAAAGTTAGGAAATTTCACCAATTGTTACCAATTCACCTGTGAGCAAGCTTTCGTTCATCTGCGTGAAAGCTTGGATTTCCGCACTTTTTCGAATTTGGCACGGCCCCTGCAATCATCATGGCATCTGCGGAATTGCCCGCGGAACCAAATGAAACGAAGGAAACAACCATGACGCAGCAATCTACTTTCGCTCACAAACTGGCTGCAGCCGCTTCGGCTCTGGTCCTTTCGCTTATCCTGTTCGGCGGCACGGTCACGATGCCATCTGCTGCTCAAGCCAGCACCGTTTACGTTGGAGAAGTCGCATGACCCAGATCAATCACATCGAAAATGATCTGACCACTGGCCGCCGCTTCCGGCTCGACCAGACGAACGGCAAGTTCATGGGCGTGTGCAGCGGCATCGCCAACTATTTCGGCTGGGATGCCAATCTTGTCCGGATCGGGTTTGCGCTCGGCACGGTCTTCGGCTTCGGCTCGCTGATCATTGTCTACCTCGCGATCGGCCTCATCGCCGATTGACCGGATCGCTGGTGAGGCCCCGTCTGCGGACGGGGCCTAGACCGCTTCGGTCTTGGCGAAGGGTGAAAAATCGGTGCTGGTGTCATAGACATCCACGCCCTCGCGCGCCTTGAACCAGCCGACCACCGCATAGGTCACTGGCGTGAGCAGCGCCTCCCACAGTACCTTTAGAAACCAGTTGGTGATCATCACCTTGATGACAGTCTCGGTTTCCCAAACGCCCAGAAAGGCGATCGGATAAAAGATCGCGCTGTCCACCGCTTGGCCGAAGAACGTTGAGCCGATCGTTCGAGTCCACAACTTTTGCCCGCCAGTCCAGATCTTCATACGGGCCAGCACAAAGCTGTTTACGAACTCCCCCGCCCAGAACGCGAGAACTGAGGCAAGCACAATCCGCCAGGTGTTTCCGAACACGCTTTGATAGGCGGACTGTCCGTCCCAGATTGAAGCCGGCGGCATTGAAACCACCACGAAGCTCATGAAGGCCATGAACAACAGGGCGAAAAATCCGGTCCAGACGCAGCGCCGGGCGTTTGCGTAACCATAGACCTCGGTCAGCACATCGCCGATGACATAGGACAGCGGGAAGAACAGAATACCAGCGCCAAATATCATCAAGCCGTCCGGTCCGATCCCCAGCCAGTGCCAGGGCAGCCAACTGGTTGCACCAGTCAGCCAAGACAAATTCACGACTGACAGCTTGCTCGCCCCGATCAGGTTCGACAGCAGCAGGATCGCGACGAAGGCCGCCATCACATAGTCGAAATAGCGGAAATGGCGGCGGGCACCCTGGGTGCCGTCGATCTGCTGGATAGTCTCGCTCATGGGACGGCACGCTAGCCAAGTTTGCGCGGGCCGCAAACCCTGACTATGGGAGGCACGGCGCGCGCCCGTAGCTCAGCTGGATAGAGCGCGAGACTTCTAATCTTGAGGCCGCAGGTTCGACCCCTGCCGGGCGCGCCAATCTCCCTTCGGTCGAACACGCCCGGCCCTTGTCGAGGGTGTTCGGACTTTGTCCTCCGGGGCGCGCCAGTCTCCCTTCGGTCGAACACACCCGGCCCTTGTCGAGGGTGTTTGGACTTTGTTCTCCGGGGCGCGCCAATCCCACACATCCTTGCGCGCACGTGGCTGCTCTATCCGCGAGATGCGCTTTCCAGCATTTCGCCATCGACCGGATAGCCGGCATCGGGCGGGATCAGCAGCCACGGCACCCCATCGCGCAGTTCCATAAACGGAGTGATCATTGTGGATGGAAAATGGGCGACATGCGCCAGTGCGTCATCAAAACTACCGAACTGGGCGAGCCGCTCAAGATTGCGGCGGGTCGGGAAGATGATCTTGATTTCGCCAGTGTCGGCCATTTGCAACGCTTGCGTCGCACTTGCCCAGAACAGGTGGGTATTCTCGGTCTGATCGACCAGTAGATCGACCGCTCCAGTGCCGAGATCTGCGAGGTAAAAACGAGTGTCGAACACCCGGATTTCCTTATGTTTGGGCCGCCAGCGCGAGAATGGCACGAGCCGATCCAGATCGAGTGTCCAGCCCATCGTCTCAAGTACCGGGGCGAGCGCTCCAAGCTCCAGCAGTTGCGCCCTGGCAGTGCGGGCATCTTCCAGACTGGGCCGCTCGTTCAGTCCTACCGCCAGACCGGTCTCTTCAAGCGTTTCACGAACGGCCGCGATTCGCGCAGCCAGTTCGGAACGATGATCGTCATTTTCCGCACCATGAAAATTGGCGAGTTCAAGGTCAGCATCGTCAACCCGGCCGCCGGGAAACACTGCCGCTCCGCCAGCAAAGCGCATCTCCTTGGAGCGCTGGACCATCAGCAACTGCGGCGCGCCGCCATCCGCGCAATTTCGAAAGATGACCAGCGTGGCGGCCGGTGTGGCGGGCGGTGCCTCACCATCGGGATCGAACATGTCTTTGATATCCATAGTGACCAGCGTGGAGTGTCAAAACCACTTTGCCAAGTGCCTTTGCAGGAATTGCTGTGTCGGAAATGTTTACAATAGCCCATTGCGGTGATTCAGGAAAATTCGATATCCTGTTGTAAAATAAACGATAAACGAAACTGGCACGCCCTCTGCATTGTATCAGATACCCCCAAGTAGTCTCGATAGAGGCGGGGCTGCACCCTGGTCTCCGCAGCCCCGCCTCCCCGAGCTTCTCCCAAAAATCTGCCGCTTCGCAAGCCTTCGGTCTGGGCTCCTGGTCTATAGTCAAGATCATCCTAACCATTGATCAAGCCTTTCTTCACTCCGCTTCCCTAAACCAGTCAGGCTGAGCCTTGGTCGAATCAGGGCGACGCTTTGATCATTTGGGGAGTTTCGAAGCCTTGGTCTTGCCGGGGAGCCATACAAACGATTGGCGCAAGACGCGGCTGTTCGGGCCGATCGTTGCGATGACGCTTGGCGGCCTGGTGCTGCTGATCGTCTTCCTGCTCTGGATCGCTGACACCAGTGTCGGCCATCGATTCATTGCGGACCAGATTGCCGCGCAGGCACCACAATCGGGCCTCAGGATCCGCATTGGCCGGATAGACGGCTCGATTTACTCGAAAGTGCGGCTGAAGGACGTGCGGCTCTATGATCCGGATGGCCTGTTTTTCCACACTTCGGACGCACGGCTGCACTGGACCCCGGCTGGCTGGCTGGCGAACCGGCTTGACATTTCCAGCCTGAAAATCCCGGTCGCAACACTCCATAAAATCCCCAGATTGCGGCCATCGGCCAGGAAGGGACCTATCCTGCCCGACTTCGATATCCGCGTCAGCCAGCTGACGGTTGGCAGGTTCATGATCGAACCAGCGGTGGCGGGTGGCAAGCGCCGGATCGGCCACCTTGCCGCAACGGCCGACATTCGCAGCGGTCGCGCGGTGATCAGGCTCAACGCCGATGCGGCGGCCGGTGACCGGCTGACCTTGCTGCTCAATGCCGAACCCGACAGGAATCGATTCGATCTCGATGCTGGCCTTACGGCACCGGCGGGCGGTGTCTTCGGTCAGGTCATAGGGACAGCCCGACCGGTTGCACTGAAGGTCACCGGCGATGGCGACTGGAAGCAATGGCAAGGCAAGCTCATCACACAGGTTTCGGGCGTGCAAGTTGTCCAGCTTGCCCTGACCAACGCTGCAGGGACCTTCGTCCTGGACGGGCAATTGGCACTCATGACAATCACGCGAGGCAAGCTCCAGCGGCTGAGCGCGCCTATGCTGCGCATCCGGGGCGGCGCCCGGCTGGCGAATCGCAGACTCGAAACCACCCTGCATGTGGCGTCCCGTGCCCTGGCCGCCAACATCACGGGCACCGTCGATCTCGCGGCCAACCGGTTCAGCCCGCTCAATATCGATGCACACCTCCTTGAGCCGCGCGCACTGTTTCCCAATATGACGGGGCGCGACGTCGCACTGAAGGCCCGGCTCGATGGCGCGTTCGGTACGGCAAGCTTCGATTACCTGCTGACCGCACCGTTCGTTGCATTCGACAAGACCGGGTTCGAGGCGGTGCGAGCATCTGGCCAGGGGCGGCTTGGCAAGCCCCCGATCCTCGTCCCGCTGAAGCTCGTTGCAAGACGGATCACGGGCGTCGGCGATGTGGCAGGCGGCATCCTCGCCAACATCGCGCTGGGCGGGGTGTTGAGCGTGACAGGCAAGGCGCTGGTTGGGGACGGGCTCGTCCTCAAGTCTGACAAGCTTTCGGGAAGGCTGAACCTGTTCGTTGACCTTGTTACCGGACGCTACGAAGTCGGGCTGGCCGGGCAGCTTCAGCGTTACCATATCCCGGGTCTTGGCATTGTCGACGTGAAGAGCGAGTTGAAAGTCATTCCTGGCGCAGGCGGGCATGGAACGCAGGTCGTCGGACGTGGCCAGGCTTGGGTGCGGCGCCTTGACAACAGCTTCCTGGCGAGCCTGACGCGCGGCCTGCCGGTAATCGACACAGGCCTGACGCGAGGACCCGACGGCATCGTCCGTTTCGTCAAGCTGAAGCTGACCTCGCCCGGCCTCTCGCTTACCGGCAATGGCTACCGGCGGCGGGACGGAACCTTCTTTTTCGAGGGCCTGGGGCACCAGGCGCAATATGGCCCCGTGACCCGGCTTGTCCTTGATGGCCGTATCGAACGACCAAAAATAGCCCTGGCGCTGGCGCGACCGAACGAAGCGATGGGCCTGCGGGACGTTCATTTGCTGCTCGATCCTGACGCCAATGGTTTTGGCTGGCGTGCAAACGGAGGCTCCAGGCTTGGGCACTTTGGCGGCAATGGCGCGATCCTCCTCCCGTCGCGCGCGGCGGCAACGATCGTCGTGGCCACACTGACCGCCTCAAACATCAATGCGAAGGGTGCGCTGCGCTCGGCAGAAAATGGCTTTGTCGGCCAATTGGCGCTTGGAGGCGCGGCCAGCGGAACGCTCGATTTTGCGCCGGTCGGCACGATCCAGCAAATCGAAGCGCAGGTGAAAATACGCGACGCAATGCTCGAAGGTCCCCCCGCTGTGGCGGCGAGGCGAGCAGCATTCAATGGGGTTATCCGGCTCGATCCGCAAGGCACGTCAATCGACGGGGCGATGACCGGCCAGGGGCTGTCCTATGGCGGGGTCAAGCTGGCTCGGCTGGCCGCAAGTGTAAAAATGATTGGCGGATCGGGCGAAGTGCGTGCTGCGCTGGCCGGATCGCGGGGCCGCGCCTTTGACCTGCAGACCGACGCCCGGATTAGCAAGGACCGGATTGAGCTGATCGGTTCGGGCACAATCGATCGAAAGCCGGTACGGCTCACCAGCCCCGTCATCCTGACACTTGAGGGCAGCGCGTGGCGCGTCCACAGGACAGCTCTCGAATATTCCGGTGGGCGGGCCCAGGTTTCCGGACTGTTCGGTGGAGGGGCGACCGAGTTCGACGCCAATGTTTCGCAAATGCCGCTGGCCATTGTTGACATGCTCTTCCCGAAATCGGGCCTGGGCGGCAGCGCCAACGGCACCGTGTCCTACCGCCAGGC